>NZ_JBASXK010000106.1:0-48803 GCF_049276915.1 Aestuariivita sp.
AGATGAGACAGCGCACGTCTATTTTTGCCAGTAAAAACCGGCACATGTGTACATTTTGAGATTGGTCTGGATGGGTAGCTGGCGGACCGAGGAGGATTCGAACCCCCGACCCCTTGATTCGTAGTCAAGTACTCTATCCAGCTGAGCTATCGGTCCACTAAGGCCGGTGATGTAGACTTTGAGCATGGGCATTGCAACCCCTCAATTTCGACACTCAGAGCGTCCCGTCTCCTTTGGGCAGACGGATCTCGAACATTGTGCCCACCGCATCGGATGCCTTCAACTCAAGCGTGCCGCCATGACCGCGCACCAGCTCGGCCGAGATCGCCAGACCAAGTCCCGATCCGCCCTTGCGCGCGCCCCCCTGGAAGGGCCTGAACAGATGCTCAAGGGCCTTGGGGGGCAGGCCGGGGCCGGTGTCTGCCACCTCGATCCACCAGGCGTCGTCATCCTCGCGCGCGCTTACCCTGATCTCACCTGGCTGGCCGGAACTGGCGATGGCCTGACGCGCGTTGCGCACCAGGTTCGAGATCACGCGAAACAGTTGCTCGGGATCGGCGCGCAATGTCAGCATGGACGGGATATCTTCGGAAAAGCTGATGTCATCGCTGCCTTCGGTCAGCCGTTCGCTGTCCAGCACATCCGACACGATGTCGATCAGTTGAAACAGCGCCAGCGTCGGGGCCGGTTCTTCCACGCGCCCAAAGGCCAGAGTGCTTTCACACAAGGACACCGCCCGACGAATCGAGTTCACCAGCTTGGGGGCCATGCGCCGCACCAACGGGTCTTCGCTGGATTCGATGCGGTCGGTGAACAACTGCGCCGATGTAAGGATGTTGCGCAGATCATGGCTGACCTTGGCCACCGCACCGCCCAGCTGGGCCAGGCGTTCCTTCTGTTTCAGCGCATGGGTCAGTTCGGTCTGCAATTTATACAGCGCCTCTTCGGCCTCGCGCAGTTCGGTCACTCCGGCCGAAGGTTTGATGATCCGGCGCGCATCCTCGGGCGCGCTGGCATATCGCTGCATCGAGCCGACCACGCCCTTGATCGGTTTGACGAGGAAAATCCGCACAGCCACGAACAGCAACACCGCCGTGAAGATCGAGATCACCGCCGAGAGGATCAGAATGCGGATACCATATTCGATCATGGCCTCGCGCATCTTTTCGGTTTCCATCGCTACTTCGATCAGCAGGCCGGCCTCGCGCACGGGCGCTCCGATCACGCGGATCACCTGGTTTTCCGGCGTGATCAGCCGCATCATCGCGTCCCGGATCAGAACAAGCGCGCTAGGGTCGCGCAGATCGACCGTCATTTCGATCGGGCGCTGCAAGGGCGAGGACAGAACCAGCTGGCGCGCCTCATCGCGGCGCAGAACCACGTTCAGGACTTCGGCATTCTCCAGCAGTTCGGCTTCAAGATCGGTCGTGATCATGTCATCGGCCAGCAAGGCCAGGGACGCGATCTGTGCACGCTCCAGCCGGTCGAGCATGTAATCCTCGCGAAACCGGGCAATTGACGGGACAAAGATCAGAACCTCGGCCAACATCACGAAGATGATGGTCAGGATCAGAAATCGCCCCGACAGCGAATTGAGCATGCGGCCTCTCTTGCCTTTACGGTATCCAGCGCTGCACAGCGCGTACGATCCGCTTTACCATAGGGTTATCGAATAATCTTGGGGTGAAATAAGCGCCGGCAGCGCGTTTGTTAACCTCTCCGATCGTCGGATAGGGGCTGACCATGGCCGCGATCTGGCTCATCTTTAGATTATTGGCCAGCGCCATTGACCAGAGGTTGATCAGTTCCCCCGCCTGATGCCCGACGATGGACACACCCACCGGACGTCCCTTGACCACCATCACCTTGATCAGGCCCTTGGTCTTTCGCTCGGCAATCGCCCGGTCGTTATGGGCGTATTCAAAACGCACGACCTCGACGATGGGACCATGTGTCTTCCTGGCCTGGGCTTCGCTCAACCCGACCTGCGACAACTCGGGATCGGTATAGGTGGCCCAGGGGATATGCGCGGTCTTTGCCCTGGAGGGCAGGGCGAACAGGATCGAGCGGATGATCACCCCGGCATGATAACCCGCCACATGGGTGAACTGCAGCCCGCCGGCCACATCGCCTATGGCATAGACCTTCCTGTTGGTGGTGCGCAGCGCCGCATCCACCTTGATCCCGGTCCTGGTGGTCTTGATCCCCGCCGCCTCAAGGTTCAGCTTTTCGGTATTGGCCACGCGGCCGACCGCCATCAGCAGATGCGAGCCCTTGAACACGCGGCCGTCCTGCGCATGGATCTCGATGGCCCCCGCCGTGCCGGCGATCTTTTCGACCATGGCGTGCTCGGCGATCTCGACACCCTCTGCCCGCAGGCTTTCCAGGACGATACCCGCCAGTTCCGGATCATCCCGGCCCAGCGCGCTGGCCCCTTCGATCACCGTGACCTTGCAGCCCAGCCGGATATGCGCCTGCGCCATCTCCATCCCGATCGGGCCACCGCCCACGATCAGCAGGTGCTCGGGCCTTGCGCGCAACTGCCAGAGGGTTTCATTGGTCAGATAGGGCACCGTTTCCAGCCCCGGGATCGGCGGCACCAGCGGAGACGACCCGGTGGCAATCACCACCCGGCGCGCCGAGATCACATGATCCCCCGCCTGCACCTCATGGGGCGAAATGAACTGGCCGAATTCACGGATCACCCGCACGCCCAGACCCTCGAACCGCTCCTGACTGTCAACCGGCGCAATCTGCGCGATCACCGCATGCACATGCGCCTGAGCAGTGGCGTAATCCACTTCGGGCCGCACATCGGCCACACCGAACTGCGCCGCATGGGCCTGCCCATATGCGGCCTTGGCACTGGCGATCAGCGCCTTGGAGGGCACACAGCCATAGTTCAGACAATCCCCGCCCATCTCATGGCCTTCCAGAAGGACCACATCGGCCCCCATCTGGCTGGCTCCGGCGGCAAGGGACAGGCCGCCCGACCCGGCTCCGATCACCAGGATGTCGGTCTTGATACGCGTCATGGTTCAGATCTCTTTCTTGCCTCGCAGGGCCTTGATGAGGATGGGAAGCGCAGCCAGCCCGGCCAGCCCAAGAATGGGCCCGATGATCTGCGGCGACCACAGGATCGACAGATCCGGCGTGCCGCCCTGATCAAAGACCTCACCGACACCCACGCCGATCCATGTGAACACCAGCGCTCCGGGTATGATCCCCAGGGCGGTCGTCCAGACGAAATTGACAAAGCGGACGCCCACCAGCGCTGGTACCAGATTGGCCACAAAGAACGGAACCGCCGGCACAAGGCGCAACAGGAACAGAACGCTGATTTCGTTCTCGCGCAAACCGGCCTGCAGCTTCTTCAGCTTCCCGTTCGAGGCTTCGATCCGCGCCATCAGCATCTCGCCCAGACCGGCGCGCGCGGCGACAAAGATCAGGCAGGCCCCGATTGTCGCGGCAAAGACGTTGAACGCCGTCCCGACCCACAATCCGAACAGGAACCCCCCGGTCACCGACGCCACCGCGGCCCCCGGCAGCGAAAAGGCCACGATCAGCACGTAAACCGCGATGAAGATCGCCGCGAGACCTGTGAAATTGGCATCGCGAAACGCCAGCAGCGACTCACGATTCTCGCGCAGCGTCTCAAAGCTCAGCGCATCGCGCAACAAGAACGCACCCAGCGCCGCCACCATCACGATCACGATCAACGGCAGATGGCGCGCAATGCCGGTCTTTGCCGGGCGCGACTCGCCCGCCACCTTGGCATGGGCATCTGCGTTGCGGACCTCATCGATGGTCATACTGGTCTCCTGCCTGACATCTGGCCATAACATGCGCCTCCGGGCCGGAATGTGATAGCCCGATCACGCCCGCTTGATCTGGGGTGACAGCAGGCGTGACGATTTCAGCATGACTGCAACGGCATTGAAACATTTGCCGCTGCGGCAGGGGCAGGGATTGTTGCAACAAAAGGGTCAAAATCCCGCTTCACGGGGTTTGACTTGTCTCGAAAGGCGCTTTAGAGGACGGGCTTCGAATACATGACCGGGGGCGAATCCGCGCCGCCTGGCCCGAAATTTGGAGACGGAGCGATGAAACGCACCTATCAACCCTCGAACCTGGTACGCAAGCGCCGCCACGGTTTTCGCGCCCGCATGGCCACCAAGGCCGGACGCAAGATCCTGAATGCACGTCGTGCACGTGGCCGCAAAGAGCTGAGCGCGTAAGCTCTCAGCCCGTATTGCCGTTATGACACCGCCGGAGGCCCCCGAGGATGGCACAGCCACCAAAGGGATTACGCCCCCGGCGGTATCCGTTTGTCTGACGGTTCTCAAGAACCGCTCGGATTTTCTGCGAGCAGCCCGCGCCCGCAGACAGGGCACAAAGGGCCTCATGGTACAGGGACGCAAACGCCACCCTGATGAGGCCGAAGGGATTCGCGTGGGCTTTACCTGCTCGCGGAAGGTCGGCAACGCCGTTGCGCGCAACCATGCCAAACGGCGCATGCGTGAAGCCGCCCGCCTGGTCCTGCCCGAACTGGGGCGCGACGGGTGGGACTATGTCCTGATCGGTCGCGCCGAGGCGACATCCCAACGCCCCTTTACAGCCCTGCAGGACGATCTGCGCTATGCCCTGCGCAAGATTCACGACACGCCATGAGCCCGCTTGCCCATATCGTCGCCCTGCCCGTCCGGGTCTATCGGCTGGTGTTTTCGCCCTGGGTCGGGTTCAACTGCCGCTATCAGCCGACCTGCAGCGTCTATGCGCTCGAGGCGCTGGAAAAACACGGTGCCATCAAGGGCAGCCTGATGACAGCGCGCCGGATCGGGCGCTGCCATCCCTGGGGCGGGTCCGGCTATGACCCGGTCCCCGATCAGCGCGACGACCCCTAGGTCGACAGGCTCAGCCGGTTATGCGTGCCCACACGCGTGGATATCCGGTTGCGATCGACATCGCCTTTCACGGTCTCGTACACATCGCGCATGAACACCTCGTCAAAAAAGTACCAGGTGTGGCTGTCATTGGGGATATGATCGAACTTGTGGGCATTGGCCGCGTAATAGGTTCCGGTATCCACCTCCACCGCCTTGCCGGGCAGCGTGTCGGGCAGGCCCACGCGCCCCGCGCGCGGGCTCACGCCAATGCGCTTGATATTGGACAGGGACAGCGCCGCGTCATAGGGATTGAAGTAATTGGTCAGCCGCACGCAATGGCGATAGAGCGAGCTGGATTTCGGATTGTTATCCGCCAGTGAACTGGACGAGATATCCCCCGACACCAGCATGACCTGGCTGACCGATCAGCTTGTCGCCGCGACCCCCGGACGGTCATCGGCATCGTCAAAGGCCTCGCGCACCACGTATGCCCCCATCGAATGCGCCAGCAGGTGCAGATTGATCTCGCAATCCGGGGTCTGGCGCGCCGCAAAGGCCGCGATCCCGGCATCCACCAACAGACGCGCCGTCTGCTTGGCATCCGAGCGATCCTCGAGATAGTTCAGCGCCGACGAGGCCGAGGGCCAGTCAAAGCTCACCACCACCCCCTCGAACCCGTGCTTTTCCACCCCGGCCCGGACCAGCCGGTGACGCTCCAGCATCGTGGCCGTGGGCGTGTTGAACCCGTGCACATAGATCAGGATATCGCCCTTGGGCACCCCGCTGCGCGGGTTCACCCCGGACTTGGCGGCGGCCATGACCTCCTTGGCCCATTTGTCCGGCATCCCGGTTCCAGCCGAGCCGATCTGGTGACTGGGAGAAATATCGGGGGCGGTCTCGGGGACTTTCAGGAAATAGGTGCTGCCCAGCTCGTTGGTAAAGGCACCTTTCTTGACGCGTCTGACTGAGAAAATGTAATCCATGAACCCTCCTTTCGGCAGACCAGCGGGACCGGTCCGGACGCCTGTGTGTATGCACGACCTGTGTACGCGGTGTGTACGCGGTGTGTACCGGTCAGTTTGCAGATCAACGGGCGCCGTGCAAAGTCAGGTTTCCCTGACCCTACCCAGTTCGGATCATAGCTTTTCGAAGGTGATGATGACTTCGCCGATATCCACGCCAAAGCGTTTCATATAGGCACGGTTCAGCAGGCGATCTTCCGACAACAGCCACATCCAGTCGTCAAATGTGACCCGCAAAGTGCCATCCGGCACGGGCAGATCAATGGTGTATTTCCAGTTGAACGTATCGCCCCGCTCTTCTCCGGTCGCCGTCCCGATCACGCCCGGAGCCGTGCCCGTCCAACTGTCCGGCCCGGTCTTGATCAAGGTCCAGACACGCTGCTCGGTGCTGCCGTCTTCATACAGAAAATCCTCGACCAACGTGAGGCGCTCACCGTCCCAGGTCCCTGTGATATCCACCTCAAAGCGCCGGCGGACCGTGCCGAACACATCCTGAAACTGTCCATAAGCCTTTGATTTTCCGGCAAAGAAAACCTCAAGTTCCAGCTTCTGCGACGACAGCGGCGCATCATCAAGTGAGGGTTTTCCAGTGCAGGCGGTAAGCACAAAGACCAGCATGAGAGCTGAAAGAACACGGATCATCTGATGCGCCTTTTGGGAATCGGCATGCCCTATGAAGTGGCGCAACATCGCGCAGTGTCCAGATCAGAGCCGAGAAAATACGCGCAAGCCCGTCGGATTTCTTGCCCGCCCCGCGGTTCCGCAGTAAGGCCTGTGCTTATGCGCGATACACCTGATGACGATATCCACCCGCTTTTCGCCGGCGCTCCCTCGAGCACCGAGTTCCGAAAGCTGCGCAAGCGCATCGTGCGCCACACCCGCGAGGCGATCGAGCAATACGGCATGATCGAACGCGGCGCGCGCTGGCTTGTCTGCCTGTCTGGCGGCAAGGACAGCTATACCCTGCTTGCTGTGCTGCACGAGTTGCAGTGGCGCGGCCTGTTGCCGGTGGATATTCTGGCCTGCAATCTGGATCAGGGACAGCCGGGTTTCCCCGCGACCGTCTTGCCTGAATTCCTTGAAAACATGGGGGTTCCGCACCGGATCGAGTATCAGGACACCTATTCCATCGTGGTGGACAAAGTCCCTCAGGGCCGGACATATTGCGCCTTGTGCTCACGTCTGCGGCGTGGAAATCTCTATCGCATCGCGCGCGAGGAAGGCTGCTCGGCGGTCGTTCTGGGCCATCACCGCGACGATATTCTCGAGACGTTTTTCATGAACCTGTTTCACGGCGGACGACTGGCCACGATGCCGCCGAAACTGGTGAATGAAGAGGGCGATCTGTTTGTCTATCGACCGCTGGCCCATGTGGCCGAAGAGGATTGCGAGAGATTCGCGCGGGCCATGAACTATCCGATCATCCCCTGTGACCTCTGCGGCAGTCAGGACGGATTGCAGCGCCAGCAGGTCAAGCAGATCCTGGATGGCTGGGAAAAGAACAGCCCCGGCCGCCGTCAGGTCATGTTCCGCGCGTTGATGAATGCGCGCCCCTCGCATCTTCTGGACCCCAAACTCTTTGATTTTGCAGGGCTTATGCGCAGTTCGGAAAAGTTTGAACAAAACGGCGACGCGCCACCGCTCCTGGATTAATCATCCGGACACTTTGATGGGCTAGCTTTCCTTGACCTTGCCAAGGAGGGTTCGAAATGCCCCTGCGCCGTCTGTCCATCCCGGCTGTGACCGGTGCATCAGCAATGATCCCGCTGGCCCTTGCCGTGATGCCGACCGCCATGCTCGCGACATTCTGGGCTATGGGTGAAACCGCGTTGATCGCCTGGGCTTTGGGCCTGCCTTGTGTCGTCTGCCTTGCCTGGCTTGTCGCCCCGTCCACGCAACGCATGATGGTTCCGCGCGACAGTGTCACGGGCCTGATGCTGGCGCATGGATTTGATGAGGTCCTCGCCCAGGTGTTCGAAACCACCCGCGCGGGGGATCGCAAATCCGCCTGTTTCCTGATCGAACTCGACGATGCCGAGGAACTTGCCGCAAGGCATGGTCAGGCCATCGTGGGTCAGATCGCCCGGGCCATCGCCGACCGGCTGATTGGCACCCTGCGCGCAGGTGACAGCGTGGCGCGGCTGGGCGACACCCGTTTCGGACTCTGCCTTGAGCCTGTGCGCCAGCTCGATCTTGAGCTGTGCCTTCAGATCGCCGGACGATGCCAAGGCGCGATCGAAGAACCGCTGCGCGCCGGGGGGCTGACGCTTTATGTCTCCTGTTCGATCGGCCTCTGCCTGCGCAGCCGCGCACCGAAAGGTCCGGCGCAGGCATGGCTGACGGCCGCGCAAACAGCTCTGGATGAAGCGCGCCAGAACGGCCCGTCCTCGATCCGTGTCTTCTCGGCGGATATGGAGCAGCGCAGGGTAAGCCGGCGCACCTTGCATCAAGACGTGCTGCGCGCCCTCGATAACGGAGAGGTGCAGGCCTGGTTCCAGCCGCAATTGTCCACGCAAACCGGACGCGTTTCCGGCTTTGAGGCGCTCGCGCGATGGATGCATCCGGTAAACGGCACCATCGCGCCGGATCAATTCCTGCCGGCCCTTGAAGAACAAGGCATGATGGGCAGATTGTGCGATGTCATTCTGCACCAATCATTGGACGCATTGCGGGCCTGGGATCACGCGGGCCATGATATCCCCCGTATCTCGGTAAACCTGTCGCAACAGGATCTGAACGACCCACGGCTTTTCGAACGGATTGGATGGGAACTTGATCGTTATGATCTGGCACCCGAACGGCTGTGTGTCGAGATCCTTGAAACAGTGGTCTCCAACGCCCCAGATGACGTTGTGGTTCGCAACATCGACGCGCTGAGCGCGCTGGGCTGTGCGATTGATCTGGATGACTATGGCACCGGCCATGCCTCGATCGCGGCGTTGAAACGATTTCCGGTCAACCGCATCAAGATCGACCGCTCGTTCGTGATGAAGGCCGATCAGGACCCCGAACAGCAACGCATGATCCGCGCCGTGCTGACCATGGCAGAAAGCCTGAGGCTGGATACCCTGGCCGAGGGGGTCGAAACCGTCGGCGAACACGCGTTTCTGGCGCAGATGGGATGTGATCATGTCCAGGGTTTCGGAATCGGCAAGCCGATGCCGTTCGAGCAGACTCTGGTATGGTTGCGCCAGCATGAGGCCAAGCTCACCGACCTGCCCCGGATCGGACGACAGACCGGTTGAATCGCAGCCATCCCGCAATATTGTCCGCCGCGCTGCGCGAAGGGCGCGGCGCACCCGCCCATATCGCCGCTTTCTGCTTGACCTTTCGTCCGCCACTCTGTTGAACCCACCTGTCGGAAACGCATGAGGTAACGGCCCCCAATGGACGATCAGAACAAGAATCTCATCCTGGCGACAGCGCTGAGCTTTATAGTGATCCTGGTGTGGTTCGTCCTGTTCCCACCGCCCGAACCGGAACCCCGCGTGGATCAGACCGCGTCGGTCTCTTCATCGGTGGACGAAAACGGTGTTGCCACCGTTCCGCAGGCGGCCGGGACAACGATCGATACCGAGGCCCCCCAGGCCGAAACCCGCGAAGATGCGCTGGCTGCAGCCCCCCGCGTGGCGATCGACACGCCACGCCTGACGGGCTCGGTCTCGGTTCTGGGTGGCAGGATTGATGATCTTTCGCTCAAGGATTACCGCACCGAGCTTTCGCCAGATGCGCCCATCGTCACGATGCTTTCGCCCGTGGACGGCCCTCATGCGTATTATGCGCTCTATGGCTGGGCCGCAGGGGCAGGATTGACGGCTGACCTTGTGCCCGGACCGAACACCGTCTGGACTGTGACATCCGGCGAAACGCTGACGCCCGAAAACCCTGTGACATTGAGCTGGAACAACGGCACCGGCCTGACCTTCACACGGCAAATTTCGGTCGATGACGATTACATGTTCGACATCACCCAAGAGGTGCAGAACACCGGCGGCGAAACCGTTTCCCTGGCCCCCTATGGTATCATTGCGCGCCACGGCGAGCCCGAAGACCTCAAGAATTTCTTCATCCTGCATGAAGGCGCGGTCGCCATGGCCGACGGTGAGCTGTTCGAAACCGACTATGATGATTTCGAAACCGCCGCCGATCACGAGACCACCAATGTGACCGGGAATGGCTGGACCGGATTCACCGATCACTACTGGATGACCACGCTGATCCCGCAACCCGGTTCGCCGTTCGAATTCAGCACTTTCCACGACACCGCGCGCGATATCTATCAGACGACCACAAAGCTGCAGACGGTCACGTTGGCCGCTGGTGAAACCGCATCCTTCACCACGCAGTTGTTCGCCGGGGCCAAGGAATGGGAAGCCGTGCGCGATTACCAGAGGAACGGGATCGAAGGGTTCATCGATTCCATCGACTGGGGCTGGTTCTTTTTCCTGACGAAGCCGATCTTCTGGCTCTTGCATGAGCTGAACATCCTGATCGGGAACATGGGCTGGTCGATCATTGCGCTGACGCTGATCATCAAGGCCGTGCTGTTTCCGCTGGCCTATAAATCCTATGTCTCCATGGCCAAGATGAAAGAATTGCAGCCGCAGATGGAAGCGCTCAAAGAGCGTGCTGGCGATGATCGCCAGAAGCTGCAGCAAGGCATGATGGAGCTCTACAAGAAGGAAAAGGTGAACCCGGCTGCGGGCTGTTTGCCGATCCTGTTGCAGATCCCGATCTTCTTTTCGCTCTACAAGGTGATCTTTGTCACGATCGAACTGCGCCATGCCCCCTGGCTGGGTCCGTTTCAGGATCTCAGCGCACCGGACCCGACCTCGATCCTGAACCTGTTTGGCTTGCTTGGCAACGCATCGCCCGAGCCGGGGTCGATCATGGCGCTGGTGTTCATCGGGATCCTGCCTTTGCTGCTGGGTATCTCGATGTGGCTCCAGCAAAAGCTGAACCCCGCACCAACGGATCCGACGCAAAAGATGGTGTTTGCCTGGTTGCCTTGGGTGTTCATGTTCATGCTGGGCGGGTTCGCCAGCGGTCTGGTCATCTACTGGATTGCCAACAACACGATCACGTTCATCCAGCAGTATTCGATCATGCGCAGCCAGGGTTACAAACCCGACGTGTTCGGCAACATCCGCGGAAGCTTTAATCGCAAGGCTGACGCGGCCACCAAACCCAAGACCGGTGGCAAGGATAAATCCTGATGACGGGCACCGTCACCCAGCTTTGGCGCCATCCGATCAAAAGCCATGGGCGTGAAGCGCTCAAAGCGGTGACGCTGACCCCTGGGCAAGCCCTGCCATGGGATCGCTTCTGGGCCGTTCAGCACGATCAGTCCAAACATGAGGGGGACGGCTGGGCCTCGTACCAGAACTTCATGATCGGCACACGGACGCCGGGTCTGGCCGGTCTGTGGGCCGAACTGGATGAGGGCGCGCGCAAGGTCAGTCTTCGGCATGAAAAACTGGGCGCGTTTCAGTTTCACCCGGATGACTACCTTGAGGCCAGCCAGTTTCTGGCCTGGATCGCCCCGTTGCTTCCCGAGAACCGCGCGCAACCACGCCGCATCGTGACGGCAGGCACGCGGGGCATGACGGATACGAATTACGCCTCGGTCTCGATCATGAACGAATCCTCGCACCGGGCGGTTGCGCAAAAGCTTGGCCGCCCGCTGGAACCCGAGCGCTGGCGCGGGAACATCTGGCTGGATGGGCTTGCCCCGTGGGAAGAATTCGACTGGATCGACAAGAAGATACGGATCGGCGGCGCAGTTCTGGCGGTTCATGAGCGGATCGAACGCTGCATGCATACGACTGCGAATCCAAAGACCGGCCTGCGAGACGCCGACACGCTGGGTGCGCTGAGGAACGGTTGGGATCATCAGGATTTCGGCATGTATGCCGAGGTGATCGAGGGCGGCGACATCGCCCTCGGAGACAAGGCACAGGTCCTGTGAACCAGCTTCCCTTCCCCTTGGCCGAAGTGCCTGACGCGGCCTCGGCTGAAAGAGGCCGAAAGCTGTTTGCAGGTCCCTGTGATTTCGTCAAAGGGGTGGTCGCCATGTCGGGCCTGCCGCCAGCAGATCGGATGGAGGTCTGTTTTGCGGGACGCTCGAACGTTGGCAAATCTTCATTGATCAATGCCCTGACGGGGCGCAAAGGGCTGGCGCGGGCGTCCAACACACCAGGGCGCACGCAAGAGATCAACTTTTTTGCCCTGGCCGACAGCCACTACCTCGTTGACCTGCCCGGCTATGGTTTCGCCAATGCACCGGTTGCGGTGGTTGAGAAATGGCAAAGGCTGCTGAAATCCTATCTGTCCGGCCGTCAGACCCTGCGCCGTGCCTTCGTGCTGGTGGACACGCGCCATGGGATCAAACCCGTGGACGAAGAAATCATGTCCCTGCTGGACAGCGCCGCCGTGACCTTTCAATGCGTGCTGACCAAGGCCGACAAGGTCAAGGATCAGGACCGGGAGCGCATCCTGACACAGGTGCGCGGAGCCCTGTCCAAACACCCAGCCGCTTTCCCCGAAATCGTCATGACCTCGAGTGAAAAGGGCGACGGGATCGCCACATTGCGCGCGCTGATTACCGGTTTGGAGTGATCGGTCCGCAACCGGCCCCTGCGAAAAGACATTGCCGCCAGCCGCTATCGCGCGCAAAAAGGCGCAAAATGGTATGAAAATGAAGACTCAGGACATGAACCGGGACTGGATCGCCACTGCTGAAACCCTCTCGCGCGCCTTGCCGTACCTGCAGCGCTATGCGGGGGCAACCGTCGTGATCAAGCTGGGCGGTCACGCCATGGGCAGCGACGCGGCCATGGACAGCTTTGCGCGCGATGTTGTTCTGATGCGCCAGGTCGGCGTGAACCCGGTGATCGTGCATGGCGGCGGACCCATGATCAACGCCATGCTGGACAAGCTGAACATCCAGTCCGAATTCGTGAACGGCAAACGCGTCACCGACGCCGCCACTGTCGAAGTGGTCGAGATGGTGCTGTCCGGCGTGGTCAACAAGCGCATTGCGCAGGCCATTGGCCGGCAGGGCGGGCGGGCCGTCGGCCTGTCCGGCAAGGACGCGCGGTTGATCACATGCACGCAGACGCATCCTGATCTGGGCTTTGTCGGCACGCCCTCGCATGTAGACACCAAGATTCTGCGCGGGTTGTTCGAACAGGACATCATCCCGGTTATCGCCCCCATCGGTACCGGGGTTGAGGGTGAGACCTTCAACATCAACGGCGATACAGCCGCCGGGGCAATCGCCGCAGCGCTCAAGGCAGATCGGCTGTTGTTGCTGACGGATGTATCCGGCGTGAAAAACGCCGATGGTGAGGTTCTGACGGAGCTCAAGGCGGAACAGATCCGCCAACTCACGCGGGATGGCGTGATTGCAGGCGGCATGATTCCCAAGACCGAAACCGCGCTGGATGCCATTGATGGCGGTGTGCGCGCCGTGGTCATTCTGGACGGGCGCGCGCCGAATGCGGTGTTGCTGGAATTGTTCACGGAACATGGCGCGGGCTCGATCATCCGGCCCGATATCGCCCCTCAATGACGGGTTTGTGTGCGGCTCGGCCTTGCCGTTGCGCCCGCAACCCATAGTCTGAGACCCATGGAACACGAAACCATCATTCGTCTTGGTATCTTCCTTGGTCTGTTCAGCCTTTTTGCACTGGCCGAAACGCTCGTACCCTGCCGTGCGCGCGTGCAACCGCGCAGGCATCGGTGGCTGACCAACTGGTCGATCACCCTTGTGAACACGCTGGCGCTACGCGTGTTGGCAATCGGCCTGCCTCTTTTGGCGGTCGGAGCGGCGATGGACGCCGCCAACAATGGCTGGGGCCTGTTCAACATCGTTGAATGGCCGCTATGGGTCGAGTTTCTGCTGGCTGTGCTGATCCTTGATTTCGCGATCTGGCTGCAACATCTGATCACGCACAAGGTCCCGCTTCTGTGGCGGTTGCACCGCGTGCATCATGCAGATCGCGATATGGACGTCACTACCGCCATCCGGTTCCACCCGGTAGAAATCGCTCTGTCGATGATCCTGAAGATCGGTCTGGTCTATCTGCTGGGGCCTGCCGCACTGGCGGTGATTGTCTTCGAGATCCTGCTCAATGGCACGGCCATGTTCAACCATGCCAATATCCGTCTGCCTCTGGCCTTGGACCGGGCCTTGCGCATGGTGCTGGTCACCCCCGACATGCACCGGGTTCACCATTCGGTGCATCGCCATGAGCATGACAGCAACTATGGCTTTGCGCTGTCGATATGGGACCGGGCCTTTCGCACCTATATCGCTCAACCGGCCAAGGGGCATGACGACATGACCGTGGGCCTTGAATGGCAGGACGATCGCCCAAGCGCCTTGGGCTGGAGCCTTGCCCTGCCGTTCCGGCGCAAATGAGCTATGACGCGATCTGTGACGGTGCCCGTGCGCGCCATCTGAGCGTTCTGGGTGCGTTTCACGCAACCGATGACAAGGATTTACCCGAAGGCACGCGCAGCGTCGTGATGCTGGGGCCGGACGAGCCGGGTTTCTGGCCTGCTGTCCTTTCCAGCCCGGAGTGGCAGGACAAACGCCCGGACCCGATCGACCGTTGGTCCGCCCGCGTCATCGGAGAGTGGGCCGGCGATATCGGAGCGCAGGCGCTGTTTCCGTTTGGCGGCCCGCCTCACAAGCCGTTCTTCCGCTGGGCCACGCGCACCGGGCGCATCCATGCATCACCCGTGCTGCTTCTTGTGCATGACCGCGCAGGGCTGTTCGTGTCGTTTCGCGGAGCGCTCGCCCTGCCCCGGCGTATCGACCTGCCCTCCAACCCGGCCAACCCCTGTGAAAGCTGCGCCGGGCGTCCCTGTCTCACCGCCTGCCCTGTTGGTGCGCTCACGCCTCAGGGCTATGACGTCCCCGGGTGCAAGTCGCATATTACAGGCACAGACAGTGCCGGTTGCATGTCCCAGGGCTGTGCGGCGCGGCGGGCCTGTCCGGTGTCACAAAACTTTGGGCGATTGCCTGCACAGTCAGCACATCACATGGAAAGCTTCTTGAAACCATGACACTGACCCTCATCCTGATGCGCCATGCCAAATCCAGTTGGGACGACCCCCTTGTTCCCGACCATGACCGTGTGCTGAACGCGCGCGGCCAGAGATCGGCGCGCGCCCTTGGCGACTGGCTTCGGGCCAATGAGCTGGTGCCGGATGAGGTGATTTCATCATCCTCCATCCGCACCCGGCAAACCTTTGAAGGGCTGGCGCTGGATCTGCGCCCCAGGTTCACCAGTGCCCTCTATCACGCCGGACCGGCGCAAATGTGGACGGTTTTGTCCGAAGCCAGCGGACAGCGGGTATTGATGCTGGGCCACAATCCGGGGATCGCGGAATTTGGCGAACGTATCGTTTCAACACCACCCGATCATGAACGGTTCTGGGATTATCCCACGGGCGCTACACTGGTGGCCGAGTTCGATGCACAAAGGTGGACGGATGTGCGCCCCCATACCGGGCGGGTGCTGCAGTTCATCACTCCGCGCGAGCTGACGGAATAGAAAAAGGCGGGGGAAACCCCGCCCTTTCCTGTGATTGGCACGATACCGAGGGGCATTGCCCCGGGCCGACCTTCAGTGACCCAGAATCTGGCTCAGGAACAACTGTGTGCGCGGCGACTGCGGGTTGTTGAAGAACGCTTCGGGTTCGTTCTGTTCCACGATCTGCCCTTCATCCATGAAGATCACCCGGTTGGCCACCTTGCGCGCAAAGCCCATTTCATGGGTCACACAAAGCATGGTCATGCCCTCTTCGGCCAGTTCGATCATGGTATCCAGCACTTCGGCGATCATCTCGGGGTCAAGCGCCGATGTGGGTTCGTCAAACAACATGATGCGCGGGCGCATGCAAAGCGAACGGGCAATCGCCACACGCTGTTGCTGACCGCCGGACAACTGGCCGGGATACTTGTCGGCCTGTTCGGGGATCTTCACCTTCCTGAGGAAGTGCATCGCCGTTTCTTCAGCTTCCTTCTTGGGTGTCTTGCGCACCCAGATCGGAGCAAGCGTGCAGTTCTCAAGAATCGTCAGATGCGGGAACAGGTTGAAGTGTTGAAAGCACATCCCCACTTCCGAGCGGATCCGGTCGATGTTTTTCACATCCGACGACAGGATCGTACCATCCACCGTGATCTTGCCGGCCTGATGTTCTTCCAGCGCGTTGATGCAGCGGATCAGCGTGGATTTACCCGAACCGGAAGGGCCACAGATCACGATCCTTTCGCCACGATACACTGTCAGGTCAATGTCGCGCAGCACATGGAAGGTGCCATACCACTTGTTCATGGCCTCAATCGAGATCGCGACCTCATCCGAGACTTTCATTTGAGCGTTGTCAGTCATATTGGCGACTCCTTATCGGTGGTCGGTCGCAAGCTGGCGTTCCAGCCATTGCGAGTATTGAGAAATGCCGTAGCAGACGACGAAGAACAAAAGAGACGCAAAGCCCCAAAGTTCCCAGTAGACGCCATTCCAGTCGGTCGAAGCCAAGATCGGCCCGCGGATCATGCCAACCAGGTCGAACATCGAAATGACCGACACCAGCGTGGTATCCTTGAACAGACCCACGGCCACATTCACGATTCCGGGGATCGAGATCTTCAGCGCCTGGGGCAGGATGATCAGGCGCATCGCCTGCGCATAATCCAGACCAAGACTGTCCGCCGCTTCGTATTGCCCCCGTGGCAAGGCCGCAAGGCCGCCCCGGATCACTTCGGCGATATAGGCGGCTGCGAACATGGTGATCATGATGATCACCCGCAGGATCAGGTCAAAGTTGGTTCCCGGCGGCAGGAAATAGGCCAGAACCACGTTCGCCACGAACAACAAAGTGATCAGAGGCACGCCCCGGATGAACTCGATGAAGATCACGCAAATCCATTTGATGATCGGCATGGAGCTTTGCCGACCCAGCGCCAGAACGATGCCCAGGGGCAGCGACAGGGATACGCAGACCACACCCAGGATCATGTTCAGCATAAAGCCACCCATATCCCGTGAGGGCACCGCTTCCAGAGCAAGAAAACCCGACATGGCACCGCTGAGGAAACCGCCAACCCACCAGGCGATCAGGGCGGCAAGGACACCTCCGAAAAAGCCCATGGCAAAGCTGTCGACCACAAAGCGCCGATAGACCAGATAACCGATGCCAAAGCCCACCATGGCCATGATCGGCACCATGATCGTGCCCCCCCAGATCAGCCAGAAGGCCAGGAAGGGATAAAGACCAGTCACAATCAAAAGCGCGCGCGGCAGGGTCATGAAAAGCACCGGCAAAAGCGCTACGATCAAGAGCACAAAGGCCAGCGTCGGACGCCAGTATTGATCGCTTGGATAGGCGATCCCGAACAGGAGCTGGTTCCAGCGCTCCGTGATGACCGAGAAACAGCCTCCCGTTGCACCTTCCAGCACTTCGCGACATTCGCGGATGTTATCGGTGTCCCAGACACCGTTCACAAGCCACGGCACGGTGCCAACCAGTATCTTGTAGATCACAAAGATCGACAACAGTGTCAGGATCGAGCCCGCAACACCGTTGAACAGATTCTCGCGCACCCATTTGATCGCCCCGGTCTCGACCGCAGGCGGCGCTTGCTGGGGGATCGTGGTTTCACGCACGAAAGAAACGGAGTGTGATTGCGTATCCGACATATCAGCGCTCCTTCAGGCTTACAGCCTGGTTATAGACGTTCATGACAGCCGAGATGCTCAGGCTGATCACCAGGTAGAACAGCATCAGCAACAGCACGGATTCAATCGCGCGGCCGGTCTGGTTCAGGGTAATGCCGCCCAGGGTGCCGGTGATGTCCATATAGCCCACAGCAATCGCAAGTGAGCTGTTCTTGGTGATGTTGAGATACTGGGAAATCAGCGGCGGAATGATCACCCGCAGCGCCTGGGGCAGAATGACAAGGTTCATGACCCGGTTGGGGCGCAGTCCCAGCGAGGCCGCCGCTTCGGTCTGCCCCTTCGAGATCGCCTGAATACCGGCGCGCACGTTTTCCGCGATGAAGGCCCCGGTATAGATCGCCAGAGCGAACCACAGCGCGATCAGAGAGCCGCGGATCGTGATGCCGCCCTGAAAGTTGAAGCCCTGCAACGACGGGTAGTCCAATGTGATTGGACGCCCCATGATGAAGAAGACAACGATGGAGGGGACAAACAGGATCACCAGCGACGGCCAGCCGCGCGGCAGCAGTTTGCCGGTGTCATACAGCAGCTTTGTCGTATAGCGGCGATACCAGATCACCCCGACAATCGAGGCCAGAAACGTCAGTATGACCACCAACGAGCCGGGTCCGAATACTGGCCCGGGCGTGTAAACGCCGCGATTGGTAAAGGCGAAGGCATCCAGCACCATGGACGCGGTCGCATCATCGCCCCGGAACTCGCGCGGGGAGGGCAGGACGGCAGTCATGATGGTGAAGATAATGATGATCCAGATCAGCACCGGCACGTTGCGGAATGCCTCGACATAGACCGACATCAGTTTCGATATCAGCCAGTTGTTGGACAGGCGCAGCACCCCGGCGATGACGCCAAGGATGGTTGCAGAGACACAGGCCAGGACGGCCACCAGCAGCGTGTTGAGCACGCCGACGATCGTCGCGCGCCAATGGGTTGACTGGCTGTCGTATTCTATGAGGCGCTGGTTGATGTCGTAACCGGCAGGCTCACCAAGGAATGCATAGGAGATATTGAGCCCGGCATCTGCGAGGTTCTGCGCAAGGTTGCTGCCCAGATAGGCAAATGCCCCTATCAACAGAAGAAGCGCAATGAACTGAAATGTGTATGACCGATACCGCGTGTCGTTGAGCAGCATCGACAGCTTGAACGACCCCTGTGGAGGGTCCGTGACGCTTGTCATTTGGGTGGTCCCCTGTCTGTCCTGCGTCCGGCTGTTGATCAAGTTGGGCTATGTTGCCCGGGTTCCGGATCGCTCCCTTATAATGTGGAAGGGCGCAGAGATGTCTCTGCGCCCTTCCGAAGTTGTGTTCTTAGCGGAACGGCGGCGAGTAGAGCAGACCACCATCTGTCCACTGCGCGTTCAGACCGCGCGCCAGACCGATCGGTGTGCTTTCACCGATGTTCTGAGCGAAGATTTCACCATAGTTGCCATTGACCATGATCGCGCGCTTGGCCCACTCGGCGTCCAGACCCAGCATCTCGCCCAGAGTACCTTCGGTACCCAGCAGACGGTTGATTTCAGGGTTGTTGGTGCCGCTTGACAGCTCGGCGATGTTTGCCGAGGTCACGCCCAGCTCTTCTGCAGTGATCAGCGCGTTCAGAGTCCAGCGGACAATGTCAGCCCATTCGTTGTCGCCGTGACGGACCAGCGGGCCCAGCGGCTCTTTCGAGATGATTTCCGGCAGCAGAACGTGATCGCCGGGTGCTTCGAATGTGGCGCGTGTTGCGGCCAGACCGGATGCGTCGGTTGTATACACGTCACAGGCACCAGCAAGATATTGCTGCTGTGCTTCAGCGTTGGTTTCGATTGGCACAGGCTCGTAGCTGATGTTGTTGGCACGGAAGAAATCCGCCAGGTTCAGCTCGGTCGTTGTACCGGTCTGAATGCAAACCGTGGCACCATCGAGTTCCTTGGCCGAGGACACGCCCAGTTCCTTGGGAACCATGAAGCCCTGACCGTCATAGTAGTTGATACCGACGAATTCGAACTTCAGGTCGACGTCGCGGCTGAAGGTCCATGTGGTGTTACGCGCCAGCATGTCGATCTCGCCAGAGGCCAGAGCGGTAAAACGTGTCTTACCGGTTGTGGGGACGAATTCGACAGCCGTGGGGTCACCCAACGCAGCGGCGGCAACGGCGCGGCAGACAGCAACGTCAAAGCCGTTCCATTCGCCATTCGCGTCCGGAGCGGCAAAGCCCACCAGCCCGGTTGTCACGCCGCAGTTCAGTTTGCCGCGTTCTTTCACGTCATCCAGCGTTCCCGCTGCGGCAGCACCGGCTGCCAGACCGGCAATCGTGAGTGCGCCAAAGAGTACTGATTTGTTCATAGCTACCTCTTCCTAATTTTCTATCCCATTCGAGGACAGTTAACCCGGTTCCCTTTTAACCAGAATTACTGACAAAAGACGGATTGCCCTCTTTTTTGGTGGTCAAGCTTTAAGTGGTCCTGAGTGTGCCCAAATCCATCCACAAAGGTCAAGACCGGCGTGATCAAAATTCAGGCATTAGTCCAGTTAACATCTGGTAAAGTAAGGACTCAGCAGCAATTCGGCAACCTAGCAGCAGTCAAAAAACGCCTTGGCATGCACAAAAGCGGCCCGTTTGATCTCGGCCATGTCATGGGCTTCGTCATCGCGGCCCCACTGTTCTTCCTGCCAGAGATCGTCCAGTCGGGACATATTCCAAAGGGTATCGGGGTCGCGCCAGTTTTCGGCAGCGGCAAATCCAAGCACCAGAGAACCGCTCAGACTGACAAGATCATGGAAGGCCGCCAGCCGGAAATGGTCCAGCGCATGAACCCGTCGCGAGAGGGTGCTCAAACTTTCAGCATTCTGGGGGGCGTGAATCACTCCGGTGCGTGTTTCAAGCCGTGCACCCAGTGCATCGGCCGCCCAGTCCAGAGCCGGGTCCCAAATCTCGCGTTGTCGCGCGATCAACTCCTCTGGGGCATCCGCGCGGTAGCAAAGCAGATCCGCGTCGCCATAGTCCGCCAGCATCTGAGCCACTTCGGCATGCTGGATCGCGACCTTGTCGATTGCGGCATTTGCGCTGCGGGTGAAGGGCATGTTGATCGGGTTCACCAGGGCTTCCTGCGCATCCCACTCGGCGGCAATCGCCTCTCCCATGGCCAATGTGGGCACCGTAAGGGTGGCCTTTGCAGGCGTCTTGACCGGGCGGCCATCCAGCAGCACAGCGAAACCATCCGGTGTTTCCTGCGCGGTTGCGCTTTTCCAAAAGCGTTTGAGGGCCCATTCGCTCATCGGACAACTCTCCAGATCTCATCAAGGGCGCGCGGCAAGGCGCTCATCTCATCGACAATCCGCTGCGCCGCAGTCAGTTTTTCGCGGCCGTGATACCCCCAACTCACGCCAAGCGCAAAGACGCCGGCGGCGCGCGCCATCTCCATATCAAAGCTGGTATCACCGATCATCACCGTTTGCGCCGGGGTCACGCCCATCTCGTCCATTGCACGCAGGATCATCGAAGGATGCGGTTTAGAGGGGTGATGATCCGCACATTGCCGCGTCAGGAACATCCCCTCAAGCCCATGCCCGGAAATCAGTGCATCCAGCCCGCGCTGGGACTTGCCGGTCGCCACACCCAAAAGGTTGTCCGGCACGCTCGCCAACCCCTCCAACACCTGGCGCGCTCCGGGATAAAGGGGGGATGACGCCTGCGATCCTGCGGTCGCGCGCAGATGCGCATAGCTGTCCTTATAAGCCTGCACCATGGCGTGCTGCGTGGCCACATCCGCCTCTGGTGCCAGCTCTGCCATGGCGCGCGGCAAGGACAGGCCGACGATCGAAAGAATCCGGCCGCGATCCGGTGCGGTCAGGCCAACTGATTCGAAGGCCAATATCATCGACGCCGTGATATCGCCCTGGCTATCCACCAGCGTTCCGTCGACATCAAAGATAATGAGGCGCAGGTCTGCGCTCATTGCAGCTCTTCGAAGGGATCGTCCTTGGCCAGATCTTCGGTCCAGCCAAATGTCTCCCAACTTTCTTTCATATGTTCAGGCAAGGGCGCGGTTATGGTGAGCGTCTTGCGGGTCACCGGATGCTCGAAGCTCAGGGTGCGGGCATGCAGATGCAGCTTCTTGCTGATGATGCCACCGACCTGCGCGCCCCAGCCATCGCCCAGATTTTCCTGGCTCGACCCACCGTATTTTCCATCGCCTGCAATCGGATGGCCCATCTCGGCCATATGGACGCGCAGTTGGTGCGTCCGCCCCGTCACAGGTTCAAGCGCGACCCATGCGGCGCGGCTCCCCACCCGATAGAGCGTGGCATAGAGCGTGCGCGACCGCTTGGCCCCCGGGGTGCTGTCGATATCACGGGGGTGGATGGCGATCATCTTTTCGCCCTCGCCCTTGGATCCGTGGCCGGGTGCCTTGAGCAACCCGGTCTTGATCTCACCCAGGTAGGGCGTGGGCACACCGGCCACCAGTGCCCAGTAAATCTTGCGGGTCTCACGATGGCGGAAAGCCGCGGTCAAATCGGCCGCGACCTGCCGGGTGCGCGCCAGAACCAGAACGCCGGATGTGTCCTTGTCCAGGCGATGCACAAGCCGGGGTTTTTCATCCAGGCCAAAGCACAGCGCTTCGGCCAGACCATCCACATGGCGTGTTTGCCCGCTGCCGCCCTGTACCGGCAGGCCCGGCGGTTTGTTCAGAGCGATAATGTGGTCATCGCGATAGATCACCGTGGCCTGAATCATCCTGGCGTCCGCGGCCGAGACCTTTGATTTCGTATGTTCCGGCTTGGTGTCACCTGTCGGGAGTGGCGGCACGCGCACCTCCTGCCCCTCTTCCAGACGGGTCGAAGCTTTGACCCGCCCGCCATTCACGCGCAGCTCACCCTTGCGGCACATCTTTTCGATGCCCCCCTGACCCAGCTGGGGATAGCGGCGCTTGAGCCAGCGATCCAGACGCTGATCCCCCTCGCCTTCACCCACCGTGACAAGCTGAACCGAATAACTCATGCCAAGACCCCTCGTGCCAGCCAAAGGCCCAGCATTAAACCAACCACGGAACAGACCACCGAAAGGCCGACATACAAGCCGGCAAGCCCGATATCTCCGCGTTCAATCAGATCCACTGTCTCAAGCGAAAACGCCGAGAACGTGGTAAAACCACCCAGAATGCCGGTCGCAATCAACGGATTCAGATGGGTCAATCCGCGCTGTGCGGCAAAGACGACAAACACCCCCATCAGGAACGAGCCGAGGATATTGATACCAAGCACACCAAGAGGGATCGCCTGCATCCCGAAGACGCGCAAGACCCAGACACCTGCGAGGAATCGCAGGGCCGCGCCGATTGCGCCACCGATGGCCACCTGAAGAACTGTCATGAACATGCGCGGTCTGTCGCGCTTTGGCCCGTCCGTGTCAAGTTTCGCGCTTGGTGCGAAGCTTGGCAAAGTAATCCAGCCGCTTCTTCAGCTCGCGCTCAAAGCCGCGTTCAACCGGTTGATACAGCACCGGGCGCTTTACCCCGTCGGGGAAATAGTTCTGGCCGGAAAAGCCGTCCTCGGCGTCGTGGTCGTAATCATATCCCGCGCCATAGCCCTGCTCCTTCATCATCGCCGTCGGTGCATTCAGGATATGTTTGGGCGGCGGTGTGCTGCCGGTCTGTTTGGCCAGCTTCATGGCCGCCTTGTAGCCGACATAGGCCGCGTTGGACTTGGGTGCGAGCGCCAGATACGCCACGGCCTGCGCCAGCGCCAATTCGCCTTCGGGAGACCCCAGACGCTCATAGGTTTGCCAGGCGTCCAGACAGACACGCTGGGCCTGCGGATCAGCGAGGCCGATATCCTCGACCGCCATCCGGGTGATGCGGCGCGCCAGATAGCGGGGGTCTTCGCCGCCCTGCAACATGCGCGCCAGCCAGTAGAGCGCGGCATCAGGATCAGAACCGCGCACCGATTTGTGCAGCGCCGAAATCAGGTTGTAATGCGCATCCCCCGACTTGTCATAAAGCGCCGCCCGTCGCATCAGACGGGTGGTCAGCGCATCTGTATCCAAAGGGCTGTCCACGGCCCATGCAGCCACCTGTTCGATCATGTTGAGCAGAGCGCGGCCATCCCCGTCGGCCATCTCTTGCAGCGCATCGCGGGCCTGCGGCGTCAGAGGCAGCTTGCGGCCCAATTCGCGTTCGGCGCGCTGGGTCATCAGTTCCAGATGCGCCAGCGTCAGACGTTCCAGAACCATGACCTGCGCCCGGCTCAGCACGGCGGCGTTCAATTCAAACGATGGGTTCTCGGTCGTGGCTCCGACCAGAAGGATCGTGCCATCCTCCATATGAGGCAGGAACCCGTCCTGCTGGGCCTTGTTGAAGCGGTGGATCTCATCGACAAACAACAAGGTCCCCTGCCCCTGACGACGTCGCAGGCGGGCAGCCTCGAACACCTTCCTGAGATCCGGCACCCCGGTGAAGATCGCACTGATCTGAACGAAATGCAGATCGGTTTCATCTGCCAGAAGCCGCGCAATGGTCGTCTTGCCCACGCCGGGCGGTCCCCAGAGGATCAAGGACCCCAGAGACCCCGAGGCCAGCATCACGCCCATGGGGGCTTCCGGGCCAAGGATATGATCCTGTCCGATGACCTCGCCCAGAGTTCCCGGTCTCAACCTGTCCGCCAGCGGGCGAGACGGTTCTGGCCCATCTGGGGGCGGGGTCTGATCGAAGAGATCCATGGCTCAGGTCCGGAACCGCAGCGAGACGCGCTGGCCCTGGCGCAGGACCTCGATCCGCACGCTGCGCCCCGGCCGTGTCAGCGCGCGTTCGGTGTCGCGCGGTGCCTCGATCCGGGTGTCATTGATGGCCAGAACCACATCACCCTGACGCAGACCGATCCGGGCACCGAACTGGCCCAGATCAATCACGACAACGCCCTGCGCCGACAGCGGCAGGTTGTAGCGCGCCATGACCGCGGGGTTGACCCGCGCAATCGCAAGGCCGGGCAGCACCGTATCTTCTCCCAGGCGGCGTGGATCGCTGGGTGGATCATCCGGCGCGACGATCATTCTCACGTCGATATCACCAACCTCGCCCATGCGCAGACGGGTGACCCGGGCCGTGGCATCAAGACCCGCGACAGACATCCGGAACACCATCTCGGACGGGGAATTCACCTCGCGCCCGTCGACATGCGTAATCACGTCGCCGACCTGAAAACCGGCTAGGGCAAAGGGGCTGAGCGCATGCAGGTCGGAAATCAGGATGCCCTGCGGCAGCCCCAGACCCAGCGAGGCCGCCAGATCCGCATCGACCGGTTGACCGGCCATGCCGGCCCATGGGCGCTGAAAGCTGTCTGAACCCAGGGCGGCCTGTTTGACGAATTGCGCCACCAGATTTGCCGGAATCGCAAAGCCGATGCCGTTGGAGCCGCCCGAACGGCTGAGGATCGAGGTGTTGATGCCGATCAGATCTCCGTTCATATCGATCAGCGCACCGCCCGAATTGCCGGGATTGATCGGCGCGTCGGTCTGGATGAAATAGCCCCGGCCCGTTCCCGAGGCCGCCCCCGAGCGCGCAAGGCCCGAGATGATGCCCGAAGACACCGTCTGGCCCACACCGAAAGGGTTGCCGATGGCGAGAACCAGCTCTCCCACTTCGACGCGGTCGCTGTCGCGCAAAGACAGGTAGGGCAGGTCCTGCCCCCCTTCGAGCTGCAGGATGGCAAGGTCGCTTTCCTGGTCCCCCAGGAGGACCCGGGCGGAGTATTCCCGTCGATCCGAAAGCACGACGCGGATATCCGTAGCCTGCCCGACCACGTGAAAATTGGACACGACAATCCCGTCCCTTGACAGGATCACGCCAGACCCAAGCGAATTTTGGACGCGCGGCTGGGTGGAGCCGAAGCCGCGGAAAAACTCCTCGAAAAACGGATCGCCCTGAAACGGGCTGGCGCGGCCGGGGCGCACGATCCTGGCATAGATGTTGACCACGGCCGGGGCGGCTTGCCTGACCAGTGGGGCAAAGCCGATGGAGATCTCGGCCTGGCTTTGCGGCACGCGGGTTTCGGCCCAAGACAGGGCGGGAAAGAGCAGGACAACGACGAAGATGAGGGCGCGCAGCATGTCGGGCTTTCTGTTGGCGATCGGTGGTTGAGGATATGCGGAGGGTGCGGGCAGAATGCAAGCGTGGCGCATTTCGGGGGCTCTGCCCGCGCGCTGCGCGCTCCCCCGCCGTATTTGCGGCAAGAAGAATGATCAGCTGAGCGGGGCGGCGGGTTTGCGTTGGAACAAAGAAAAACCCCGCCATTTCTGACGGGGTTTCAATGACTTGGTCCGGTGGCCGGTCTTATTCTGCCTCTGCGCCCATCTCCTGGGCGGCGGCGTGGCGGGCCTTGTCGGCCGCCCCTTTGGCATCAACGTCGCGGTCGACGAATTCGATGATGGCCATGGGCGCCATGTCGCCATAGCGGAACCCGGCCTTGAGCACGCGGACATAGCCGCCCTGGCGGTCCTTGTAGCGTGGACCAAGCACGTCGAAGAGTTTCGTAACGTACTGATCTTCCTTGAGTTTCGAGGCTGCCTGACGGCGCGCGTGCAGGTCGCCGCGCTTGGCCAGCGTGATCATCTTTTCGATGATCGGGCGCAGTTCTTTTGCCTTGGGCAGAGTTGTCTTGATCTGCTCATGTTCGATGAGCGAGCCGGCCATGTTCGAGAACAGCGCCTTGCGGTGTTCATGAGTACGATTGAGGCGGCGGTAACCACGTGCGTGACGCATTTTCTTATCTCCTATTGCCCTCTACGGGCGGTTTTGCTTTGTCCGGCAGCCGATGCGTGTCAGCTGCTCTCCTTGGGGCGGTGGTGCCCGATTGGGGTATGCACAGGGCGTACACAACACGTACACACCCTGTACATACGAAGACGCGTCAGAACGCGTCTTCGAATTTCTTGGCCAGGTCTTCGATATTGTCGGGCGGCCAGTCTTCGACGTCCATGCCCAGATGCAGACCCATGCCGCTGAGAACCTCTTTGATCTCGTTGAGCGACTTGCGGCCGAAGTTCGGGGTGCGCAGCATCTCGGCTTCGGTTTTCTGAATGAGATCGCCGATATAGACGATGTTGTCGTTCTTGAGACAGTTGGCAGAGCGGACCGACAGTTCCAGCTCGTCGACTTTCTTGAGCAGGAGCGGGTTGAATTCCAGGCCGTCGTCATCGTCCTGACGGGAGGCGCTTTCGGGCTCATCGAAGTTCACGAAGATCGACAGCTGGTCCTGCAGGATGCGGGCGGCGAATGCCACGGCATCATCCGGTGTCAGCGAGCCGTCCGTGGTGACTTTCATGGTCAGCTTGTCATAGTCCA
Organism: Aestuariivita sp.; assembly: GCF_049276915.1. Taxonomy (NCBI): domain Bacteria; kingdom Pseudomonadati; phylum Pseudomonadota; class Alphaproteobacteria; order Rhodobacterales; family Paracoccaceae; genus Aestuariivita; species Aestuariivita sp. The sequence continues at coordinate 26,978 of NZ_JBASXK010000106.1, forward strand.
GAACCTGGCCCTCGCGGGTCGGCTGGACGTCATAGGAGACCTTGGTCACAGGCGAATAGATCGCGTCGATCGGGATCAGGCCGATGGGCGCGTCTTCCGGCTTGTTCTTGTCGGCAGAGACATAGCCTTTGCCGGTGTTGACCGTCAGTTCCATGTAGACTTCGGCACCATCATCCAGGTGACAGATCACGTGATCCTTGTTGAGGATCTCGATACCTGCGGATTCCGAGATGTCACCGGCGGTGACGACCGCGGGGCCCTTGGCGTTGATCGATACGCGCTTGGGGCCTTCGACCTCCATGCGGATGCGCACGCCCTTGAGGTTCAGAACGATGTCGGTGACGTCTTCACGCACACCGGCCACGCTGGAGAACTCGTGCAGAACGTTGTCGATCTGAACGGATGTGATCGCGGCACCTTGCAGCGAGCTCATCAGCACGCGGCGCAGGGCGTTACCCAGTGTCAGACCAAAGCCGCGCTCAAGCGGTTCTGCGACGACCGTGGCTGTCTGTGCGGGGTTGTTGCCTGGCTTGACGTCAAGCTGGGTCGGTTTGATCAGTTCAGCCCAATTCTTGTGGATCATGTAGAGCCTCCATTCCTGTCTTGTTCCCATGTCCGTAAGAACAAGACTCCCGAGGGATCAAAAATGCGGACTGGGGCCGTGCAAAAACACGCGGCCCCAGCAGTAAATCAGTGCCTTAGACGCGGCGGCGTTTGGGCGGGCGGCAGCCATTGTGCGCCATCGGGGTGACATCACGGATCGAGGTGATGTTGAAGCCGACAGCGGCCAGAGCGCGCAGGGCGCTTTCACGGCCGGAGCCCGGGCCCTGCACTTCGACTTCGAGCGTTTTCACGCCGTGATCCTGTGCCTTGCGGCCCGCATCTTCTGCGGCCAGCTGCGCGGCATAGGGTGTCGATTTGCGCGAGCCCTTGAAGCCCATCGTACCGGCGGACGACCACGAGATCGCGTTGCCCTGCACGTCGGAAATCAGGATCTTGGTGTTGTTGAAGGTCGAGTTCACATGCGCCACACCAGCGGCGATGTTCTTGCGGGCCTTCTTCTTGACGGTTTTCTTATCGCGTGCCATCGGTCAGACCCCCTTATTTCTTCTTGCCGGCAATGGCCTTTGCGGGGCCTTTGCGGGTGCGAGCGTTGGTGTGGGTGCGCTGACCACGGACTGGCAGGTTGCGACGGTGGCGCAGGCCACGGTAGCAGCCCAGGTCCATCAGGCGTTTGATGTTCATCTGCGTGTCGCGGCGCAGGTCGCCTTCGACAGTGTAGTTGGCGTCGATATGTTCCCGGATCGAGAGCACTTCGGCGTCAGACAATTCGTTGACCCGGCGGGTCTGGTCAATACCGACGGCGTCGCAGATCGCGCGCGCGGAGGTGTTGCCGATGCCGGTGATATAGGTAAGGGCGATTGGCACCCGCTTTGCAGTGGGGATGTTTACGCCGGCAATACGTGCCACGTGGAGTATCCTTTCGTCGCGGGCCCGTTACGCCGGGCCCTTTTTTCACAACTATGGCCCGGTGGGCATATGCCGCCGGGCCGCGATTTGAGGTGGTCAGCAGGATGCGGGAGCGACCCACGCCTGCAGTTTGATTCTTGTTGCCAAGATGGGGCTACTTATGGGGGATCGTGCGGGGCGTCAACCCATAGGCAAGGGCGTCAAGGGTTTTTGTATCCCCAGGCCGAACACGGGAAATAATACTCGGGCAGCGGGTTGACCCCATCAGCCCAGATTTGCACCCGGCCCTGATTATTCACGCTGACCGATGCGGTCATCGTCCATTGCCGGGCACCATCGTCACATGTTGCTGTCAGGCGGGTATCAAGGCCCTTGGCATAGGTCTGACCGCCTTCGGTCCAATAACACGAGGCCCAATGCGCCTCGATGCCCTGCGCAGTGAGATAGGCGGTGCCGGCAAGCTCTTGTTCGCCATCCGTTGCGTTGCAGAAGCCGGGATTGTTCACAAAGACCTCGGCCGTGGCAGGGGATGCGATGAGCGCAAGAAGGACGGCGGCGCGCAACATGATTTTACCCGAGGACAGTCCTGATCTCGGCGGCAACATCCTCGATCTCGCCCAGACCGTTCACCGACGTCAGGTCGCCCTTGGCATAGTAATAGCCGATCAGCGGTGAGGTCTGCTTGTAATAGGCCATGAGCCGGGTGCGCAGGCTGTCGGCGTTATCATCCGCGCGGCGGGTGAAAGTGGTCTGACCGCAGTTGGAGCATCTGCCGTCAGCGGGGATCGGTTTGGTGATGTCATTATAGACCTCACCGCAGGCCGCGCAGGTCGAGCGCGCGGTGATGCGGCTGACCAGCGCGTCATCATCCACGGACATTTCGATCACCGCGTCGAGGGTTTCGCCCAGCTCGCCCAGCAGGGTGCCCAATGCGTCGGCCTGGGCCAGCGTGCGGGGAAAGCCGTCGAAGATATAGCCCCCGCCAGCCTGCCCCGTGGTGAGCTTTTCGCGGATGAGGCCGATGACGATTTCATCGGTCACAAGATCTCCGCGATCCATCACGTCGGCGACGATCTTGCCCATTTCGGTTCCGCTGGTGCGGGCCTCGCGCAGCATGTCTCCAGTGCTTAGCTGGATCATGTTGCGTTCATCGACGAGACGCCGCGCCTGGGTGCCTTTTCCGGCCCCCGGAGGGCCCAGCAGAATGATATTCATCGACGCGTCGGAGCCTTCTTCTTTTTCCTGGTGCCGTCGCGTTTACCGCGCAATTGGCTTTTCTCGATCAGGCCTTCGTATTGATGGGCCAGCAGGTGGCTTTGAACCTGTTGGATCGTGTCCATCGTGACCGAAACCACGATCAGCACCGATGTACCTCCAAAGAAGAACGGAATGCCCAGTTCGGCGCGCACGATTTCCGGCAGCACACAGATCAGCGCCAGATAGCCCGAGCCCAGAACGAGGATGCGGTTGACCACATATTCGAGATATTCCGCCGTCTTCTTGCCCGGACGGATACCCGGAACAAAGCCGTTCTGCTTCTTGAGGTTGTCGGCCACATCATCGGGTTTGAACGAGACGTTGAACGTGTAGAAATAGGTGAAGAACACGATCATCGCCGCGAAGAACAGCAGATAGAGCGGCTGTCCCGGCCCGAAATAGGCCAGCAGGGTCGACATGATCGGGCCCGAGCTGTCGCCCGAGAAGGTCGAGATCGTGATCGGCAAAAGCAGCAGCGAAGAGGCGAAGATCGCCGGGATCACCGATGCGGGGTTCACCTTGACCGGCAGGTGCGAGGAGCCGCCGTCATAGACTTTCATGCCGACCTGTCGGCGCGGATACTGGATATGGATCTTGCGCAGGGCGCGCTCCATGAAGACCACGAAGGTGATCGCCACGATGACCATCACGATCACACCGATGATCACGGCGGGGCTCAGGGCACCGGAGCGACCGGAGGCCAGGAACTGCGCCAGCGAGGCGGGCAGTTCGGCGATGATGCCGACGAAGATGATCAGCGAGATACCGTTGCCGACGCCGCGCGCGGTGATCTGTTCACCCAGCCACATCAGGAACATGGTGCCGCCCACCAGCGTGATCATGCAGCTGAGGCGGAAATAGAGGCCCGGATCGGTGGCCAGATCGCCCGCTTCGAGCGATATCGCAAGGCCATAGGCCTGAACCGTGGCCAGGGCCACCGTGCCGTAGCGGGTATACTGGTTGATCTTCTTGCGGCCCTGCTCGCCCTCTTTCTTGAGCTGTTCAAGCGCCGGCACCATGGCGGTGAGAAGCTGAACGATGATTGAGGCCGAGATATAGGGCATGATGCCAAGGGCAAAGATCCCCATGCGGCCCAAAGCGCCGCCGGTGAACATCGAGACCATGCCGCCGATACCCTGGCCCGCCTGCTCCATGAATTCCTGCAGCGCGACGCCGTCGATACCGGGCACCGGGATAAAGGTGCCGAGGCGATAGACGATCAGAAGGCCCAGGGTGAACAGGATGCGATTGCGCAGGTCGGTGGCTTTGCCCAGGGCCGACCAGCTTGTATTCGCGGCCATTTGTTCGGCGGCTGATACCATGAACGAGGTCTCTCTTATGCGAACGCCGCCCTGAGCCGTTTTCCGGCACGGGCGGCGACTATGGAAAACTGATGCCTATGTAGGCGGGCAAGCCGCCCGTCACAAGCTGTTACTCGGCCGCGACCGTGTTTGTGACCGTCAGTGAGCCGCCCGCTTTCGCAACCGCGTCGATCGCGGACTTGGAAGCACCGGAGACCGCGATGGTCAGCTTGGACGTCACATCGCCCTTTGCCAGAACGCGAATCCCGTCGAGTTTGCGGCGCACGAGGCCGCTGGCGACCAGGGCGTCTTCGGTGATGTCGGCAGAGGCGTCGATTTTCTTGGCATCGACGAATTTCTGGATCAGGCCAAGGTTCACAACGGCGAATTTCTTGCGGTTCGGCTTGTTGAAGCCACGCTTTGGCAGACGTTGGTAGAGCGGCATTTGACCGCCTTCATACCCGTTGATCGCCACACCCGAGCGGGATTTCTGACCTTTTACACCACGGCCGGCGGTTTTACCCGTGCCGGAACCGGGGCCACGGGCAACGCGCTTGCGTTTCTTGGTTGCACCGGGATTGTCGTGCAGTTCATTGAGTCTCATAACGCTTCTCCTTTGCCGGATGTGGCCCCCGAAGCGTAATGGGCCAACCACGGCGTTTCTTGCTGTTGATTCTGTGGCACCAACAGGACCACCGGGGGCGTATAGACGGGGTGCGCGCGCGGATCAAGGGGCGCTGCGCGCTCTGGCGTGAAAGCGGGGCGGGATTGCTTGTTTCCCACGGCACCGGGCGGCAGTGTGTACCATCAGGGCGCATCACAAAAGGAATAGGGATGTATCAGCTTTATGCAGCGATATGGCGGGTCAGCGCGAAACGGCAGATAGCGCTGATCATTCTGGCGGTTCTGATTGCGGCGCTGGCCGCCGCCCCGCTGAAGTTTCAGCAGGACATCATCAACCTGCTGAGTGCGAGCGGAGCAAGCCATGCCGAGCTCTTGAAGCTGGGCGCGGGCATGATCGCGGTGATTCTGCTGAGCCTGGGGCTGAAATGGCTCAATGGATACCTTGCCAGCCTGCTGGGGGAGGATGTCATTCGCACCATCCGGGGCCGATTGGTCACGGCGGTCGTCACCGAAGGCGCGGGGCATCGCCCGATCTATGGCGGAACGCTCTCGACCGCGGTGTCGGCAGAGGCTGAGGATCTGGGCAAGTTTGCCGGCAGCGCCTACTCGGATCCGGTGATGCAGGTGGGCACGCTGATCAGCGTGATCGCCTTTGTCGCCGCCACGCAGCCGGGGTTGGGCCTGCTGGCGGTCGGGATCATCGCTCCTCAGGTCATCATCGTGCTGCTGACACAAAATGAGGTGAACCGGTTGGTCGGCGAACGTGTCCGGGTGCTGCGCGCCACAACCGACAAGATCGCAACCGATGACCTGAGCGCGCTGCAAGCCGGGATCCTCGAGGATTTCGATCGCATCTACGGGGTGCGGCGACGCATGTTTCAGTGGAAGCTATCGACCAAGTTCATCCTGAGCGCGATCAACGGCGCAGGCACGGTTGCGGTCCTGATGCTGGGGGGATGGTTCGTGATCAACGGCGAGACCGATGTGGGGACTGTTGTCGCCGCAACTTTGGGCCTGAGCCGGTTGCAAGGGCCCACCACCTTCCTGATCGCCTTCTATCGGCAGGTGAGCGCCAACCGCGTCAAGTATGACCTGCTGCGCGGCCTGGTGGTGGAGGGGCGTTGATCCGGGCCATGAAAGGATGGCATGATCCCCCGATGAAAGCCCTGCCCGCGCTTACCTTGGCCCTGAGCCTTGCTGCGTCCGCCACCGCCCTGCCCGCGGCACCGGGCTGCGCGGCGGATGCGATGCTGGTGTTTGACGGCTCGGCCTCGATGAATGAGGTGGAGTTCGACATCTCAAAGCCCACGCGCATCGTGGAGGCGCGCCAAGCGATGCGCGATGCGATGCCCGATATCACGCCCTATCGCCGGGTCGGCCTGTTGGTCTATGGCCCCGGCCCTCTGGAGGCCTGCAGCAATATCGATCTGCGCTTTGGTCCGATCGAAAATGCCGCCACCCCCATCATCGACGCGGTCGAGGCGCTGATACCCAAGGGTCTGACCCCGCTTGCGGCCTCGGTCGAACAGGCGGTCGAGGCGCTGGATTACCGCAACCGGCCCGGCATTGTTGTGCTGGTGACCGATGGCAACGAAACCTGCGGCGGGCGGCCCTGCGCCCTGGGTGACGCGCTGGCGCGGGAGGCGGCGGATCTGACGGTGCATGTGATCGGCTTCAAGGTGATCGTGGATTTCTTCAGCTGGGACAATCCCGAACAGCAATCCTATGATGAAGGGATTACCGTGGCCAAATGCCTGGCTGACCGGACCGGCGGCATGTATGTCTCGACCGAGACGGTGGATGAACTGGCCGAGGCCCTGCGCAGCACGCTGGGCTGCGCGCTGATCGGCCGGGTTGAGGGCACAGGGCGGATGGCGGGCTGAGCCGCGCCCTTACCGGGTGACGCCGGGGTTTTGCCAGCTGTGCGGCTTGAACGGCTGTGTCAGGGCGCGCTCGACCATCTCAAGCCGGTCCTGACCATAGAACGGATCGCCCTCTACGATATAGGTGGGTGAGCCGAAGACACAGAGGCCCGTCGCCTCGTGGGTGTTGGCATCATAGGCCTGACGACATGCGCCGCTATCGGCCTGTTCCAGCAGTTTTTCCCCGTCATGGCCCAGTTGTGCCGCAATGCCCGCCAGAGTGGGACGGTCCGACAGATCCGCATCATCGCGCCAATGGGCCTGCAGGATGGCAAAAGACAAAGCATCCACCTGCGGCCCCTGCGTGCCAAGTGCTAGGATCATGCGCGCCGCCAGACCGTAGTCTGTGTCGTGAAAGGTGGGGCGGAAGCGCAGGATCTCGACATTGCGCCATTCGGCCCAGCGTTCGATTTCCCGGCCAAAGAAGTAATCCACATGGGCTTGGGTGCGGGCGCGGAACGGCAGGCTGCCCTGCTGTTCGACAACGGGGCTGAGGGCGAAGGGTTTGTGGACGAGCACCGCCCCGTGTCGCGCGCAGATGTCATGGAGTGCGCACGCACCAAGATAGGCATAGGCCGAATGGGCCGAGTAGAAATAGTCGATCCGCGTCATCAGTTGACCCGGATGGGCAGAGACGAGAACCCCCGGAAGCGCGCCAGCGGCATGACGGCGCGCGGGCCGTTGGCCTGCAGCTTGGGAAAGCGTCTGATGAAACGCCCCAGCGCGATGCGCCCCTCGGCCCGCGCCAGAGAGGCTCCGAGGCAGACGTGGATGCCGGTGATGAAGGCGATATGGCGGTTGGGCTTGCGGGTGATGTCGAGCTGGTCGGGATCGGCAAACACCTCGGGGTCGCGATTGGCCCCGCCGATGGAGGTGTGGATATAGGTGCCTTTGGGGATCGTCCCCGAGGGCAGTTCGATATCCTCGCCGGCCAGACGGTTGCCGATCTGCAGCGGGCTTTGAACCCGCAGGAATTCTTCCACGGCGGTGCCGATATGGTCCGGCTCGTCCAGCAGCAGGCGATGCTGGTCGGGATTATCAAGCAGCAGGCCGATGGAGTTGCCGACCATGCTGGTGGTGGTTTCGTGACCGGCATTCAGCAGGAAGATGCAGTTCTGGATCAGCTCCTCCTGGGTGAGGCGGCGGCCATTATATTCGCCAAAGATCAGCGCTTCGAGCACCTCGCCCTGTGTCGCCCCTTCGGGGTTGTTGCGGCGGTGGTCGATCAGTTCGGTGAGGATCTCGGAGAATTCCGTGACCGCCTCATTGCCCAGTTCAAGGCGTTCGGGCGGCACAACCGGATCCAGCGCTCCAAGGATCGCCAGCGAGAAACCGCGCAGCTTGGTGCGGTATTCTTCCGGGATGCCCAGCATGAAGGAGATGATTTCCGTCGGCAGGATCATCCCGAAGTCGGGAATGAGGTCGAGTTCGCCCTTGTCCTCGACATCATCCAGAAGGCGATCGACGATGCCTTCGATCAGGGTTTCCATCTCGGCCAGTTTGCGCGGCGTGAAGGCACCGGCAATCAGCTTGCGCACCGTGGTGTGATAGGGCGGATCGTTGAAGATCAGCGAGGTGGTGTGATGCCTGTGCAGCGGGCACTGGCCGAATTTCTTGCCGAACTCTTCCTGTTTGTCCGACAGCATGTCGCGCGATTGATAGACCTTGAGGCAATCGGCATGGCGGGTCAGAAAGACGGACCCGTCGGCATTGTAGTGCACCGGGCTGTTGGCGCGCAGCCAATGCAGCGTCGGGTGCGGATCCTGGATAAAGTCGCGCCCGATCGTGTTGAGGTCGAATGACTCGATTTCCGTAAGCATGCTTATCAATCCTCCCACCTGCACTGTGACCGCACACCCGCCATGAGGCAAGGATATTTGCACAACAGTTGACTTTGCCGGTCGATCCCTCCATATGACCCGCAAGGACGGCGCTGCCGCGTGAGCAGCCCGCGTTTGCACGCGTACCGACCTTACCTTTCCCAAAGTTCCCATTTCACGCGGGGGGCAGACGTCTTGACGGGTCTGTTGGGCAATCCGGCCCTGATCTGAGTGAAGACGCAACCCTGAAGCGACACCCGGTTCATGACGAACGCGGGTCACCGGTTTTTGCGGCGCGAAGACGTGCCGCTTTCACAAAGGATATCCGATTTGGATTTTGACATGCTGGGGCTGACGCCCCGCCTTTCCGCCAACATGCAAAAGCTTGGCATTACCGAACCCACACCCATTCAGACAAAAGCGATTCCGCATCTGATGAACGGGCGTGACCTGATGGGGCTGGCACAGACCGGCACAGGCAAGACAGCGGCCTTTGGCCTGCCTCTGCTGACGGCGCTGTTGCGCCGGGAGGGTCGCCCTGATCCGAAATCCGTCCGGGCTCTGATCCTGGCACCCACTCGGGAGCTGGCAAAACAGATCCAGGACAATCTGCGTGCCTATGCCGATGGCACGGCGGTGCGCATCAATCTTGTGGTTGGCGGCGCGGGCATCAACCCGCAGATCCACCGGCTGCAACGAGGCACGGATGTGCTGGTGGCGACGCCGGGCCGTCTGATCGACCTGTTGGACCGCAAGGCCGTGCGTCTGGACCAGACCGAATACCTGGTGCTGGATGAGGCCGACCAGATGCTGGACCTGGGCTTTATCCATGCGCTGCGCAAGATCGCGCCGCTTCTGCGCAAACAGCGTCAGACCATGCTGTTCTCGGCCACCATGCCCAAGCAGATGAACGAACTGGCCTCGACCTATCTGACGGATCCGGTGCGGGTGGAAACGGCCCCTCCGGGCAAACCGGCCGACAAGGTCACGCAATCGGTGCATTTCATTGCCCAGACCGAAAAGACCGGTCTGTTGATCGAGCTTCTGGGCAAACACCGCGATGAGCTGGCGCTGGTGTTTTCACGCACCAAACACGGTGCGGAAAGGCTGATGAAGTCGCTTGAGCGCGCCGGATTCTCGGCAGGCTCGGTACATGGCAACAAAAGCCAGGGGCAGCGCGAGCGTGCGTTGAACGCATTCCGCTCGGGCGAGCTGAAGGTGCTGGTGGCCACGGATGTGGCGGCGCGCGGCCTGGATATCCCGGATGTGCGTCACGTCTATAACTTTGACCTGCCCAATGTGCCGGACAACTATGTGCACCGCATCGGGCGCACGGCGCGGGCTGGCAAGGATGGCGCGGCGATTGCCTTCTGCTCTCCGGCGGAGGTCGGCGAATTGCGCGCGATCCAGAAAACCATCAAGCGCGACATTCCCATCGCCTCGGGTCGTCCCTGGGAAGGTGCCGAGACCAAGCCCGAGCGCAAGGGCGGCAAGCCGCAGCAGAGATCGCGTCGCCCCGGTGGACGGGGCCGCAATCAGGGTGGTGGTCGCAACAGCAATGGCGGCGGCGGACGCGCAGCGGCCTGAGCCAGATCTGAGTGAATGCTGAAACGCCCGGGGCTGTGCCTCGGGCGTTTTGCATTTGGCGATGTCGCTTGGACCCTCTTGCAGGCCTGAGCGCGGGGCTGAAACGCAAAACGCCCCGGCGATCAGCCGAGGCGTTGTGTCTTTGGGTGATCAGAGGCGGGCTTAGCCCTTCTCTTCGATGATCTCGACCATGTGCGGGATCGATGCGACCATGCCGCGCACGGAAGGTGTGTCTTCCAGTTCGCGAGTTCTGTGCATCTTGTTCAGGCCCAGACCGATCAGCGTTGCACGCTGTTTGGCGGGGCGGCGGATCGGCGAGCCGATCTGTTTGACCACGATTGTCTTTGCCATTTGGATCAAGCCTCCTCAGCCACTTGGGTGGATGTGTTTGTCGCGTCTTCCCGCTTGGGCAGGATGTCGGCGACTTTCTTGCCGCGACGCTGAGCGACCGAACGGGGCGATTGCTCTTTCGTGAGACCGTTCATGGTCGCGCGGATCATGTTGTAGGGGTTCTGCGAGCCCTGCGACTTGGAGACCACGTCTTTCAGACCCAGCATTTCGAACACGGCACGCATCGGACCACCTGCGATGATCCCGGTACCTTCAGGCGCGGTGCGCATGACGACTTTGCCAGCGCCGTGACGTCCTTCGATATCGTGGTGCAGTGTACGGCCTTCGCGCAGCGGCACGCGGATCATCTGGCGTTTCGCCTGCTCGGTGGCCTTGCGGATCGCTTCGGGCACTTCCTTGGCTTTACCTTTGCCAAAACCGACGCGGCCTTTCTGGTCTCCGACCACGACGAGAGCAGCAAAGCCAAAGCGCTTACCACCTTTTACGGTCTTGGACACGCGGTTGATCGCGACCAGGCGATCGGCGAATTCGGGGGTTTCTTCGCGCTCGCGACGGTTACCACGGCGGTTATTCTCACGTTCTGCCATATGGACAGTCCTTTATTCAGGTGGCGCGCTTTTGCGCCGATGAGGTCAATCGTAGTGGGCCTGATGGCCCCTCGATCATCGAGGCAGGGTGACACCCGCCTGCATCTTAGCACGAATGCCGGGCCTGAACCCGGCATCGGCCAGTAACCGGGACTGCCGGGCCTGGGCCCGGCAGACCATCAGATTTTCAGACCGCCTTCACGCGCGGCTTCGGCCAGAGCCTTGACCTTGCCGTGAAAGAGGAAGCCGCCGCGATCGAAATACGCTTCGCTCACGCCTGCTTTCTTGGCACGCTCGGCAATTGCCGCGCCCACCTTGGAAGCTGCTTCGACGTTGTTCTTGCCCGAAAGACCGAGGTCCTTGTCGAGCGTCGAGGCCGAAGCCAGCGTCACGCCGCGCACATCGTCGATGAGTTGCACGGAAATGTTCTTGTTCGAGCGGTGAACCGAGAGGCGCGCGCGCCCTGCGTTCACTTTGCGAAGCTTGTTCCGAACGCGCATACGGCGCTTCAGAAACAGTTGTCTCTTGCTGTTTGCCATGTGTCCGGTCCTTACTTCTTCTTACCTTCCTTGCGGAAGATATACTCGTCCTTGTAGCGGATACCTTTGCCCTTGTAGGGCTCGGGCGCACGCCACTTGCGGATGTTGGCGGCCACTTCGCCGACCTGTTGCTGGTCGATACCTTCGACAACAATCTCGGTCTGCTTGGGCGCTGTGATTGTGACACCAGCCGGAGTCTCGAAATCCACGTCGTGGCTGTAGCCCAGGTTCAGCTTCAGGGTGTTGCCCTGCATCTGAGCCCGGTAGCCGACGCCGGTGATCTCAAGCTCTTTCTTGAAGCCATCGGTGACGCCGGTGACAAGGTTTGCCACCTGCGTGCGGGACATGCGCCATTCCTGACGCGCGCGCTTGGATTTGCCGCGCGGATCAACTTTGACGACATTGCCGTCGACGGTGATTGTCACATCGTCGGTTGCTTTGAAGCTGCGGGTGCCCTTGGGCCCTTTTACTTCGATGGTCTGGCCGGACACGGTGGCGGTGACGCCACTGGGCAGCTCGACCGGTTTTTTACCAATACGAGACATGATACCCTCCTTAGAAGACCGTGCAGAGCACTTCGCCGCCGACATTGGCGGCCCGTGCGCTGGCATCCGACATCACACCCCGGGGGGTGGAGACAATCGACACGCCCAGACCCTGACGGACCGTGGGGATGTCTTTGACGCCCATGTAAACGCGACGACCGGGTTTGGAGACCCGCTTGATTTCGCGAATGACAGGAGTGCCTTCGTAATATTTCAGGCTGATTTCGATGGCCGGGTGGCCGTCCTTGCCTGTGGTTGCTTCATAGCCGCGGATGTAACCTTCGTCCGCCAGCACATCCAGAACCCAGCCGCGCAGTTTGGACGCGGGTGTGATCACGGTGGATTTGCCGCGCATCTGAGCGTTACGGATACGGGTGAGCATATCGCCGATAGGATCGTTCATCTCATGCTCTCCCTTACCAGCTCGATTTCACCATGCCGGGGATCTGACCCGACGAGCCAAGCTCGCGGAGTGCAATCCGGCTGATTTTCAGTTTGCGATAATACGCGTGCGGACGACCGGTCAGCTGGCAGCGGTTGTGCAGCCGGGTGGCGGACGAGTTGCGCGGCAGTTTCGCCAGCTTCAGGCGCGCCTTGAAACGCTCTTCCATCGGCTTGGTTTCGTCATTCGCGATAACTTTCAGCTCGGCACGTTTGGCAGCATACTTCTCCACCAGGCGCTGACGCTTCTTTTCGCGTTCGATCATGGATTTCTTAGCCATATCTCTTCTCTCTCCGCTGCTTCAGCTGTTGAAGGGCATGTTGAAAAGCTTCAACAGCGCCTTGGCTTCAGCGTCGGTTTTCGCTGTGGTGGTGATCACGATGTCCATGCCCCAGACTTCATCGACCTTGTCGAAGTCGATCTCGGGGAAGACGATGTGCTCTTTCATGCCCATGGCATAGTTGCCACGCCCATCAAAGCTTTTGCCCGAAACGCCGCGGAAGTCGCGGATACGGGGCATTGCGATGGTGATGAGACGGTCCAGGAATTCATACATCCGGTCGCCGCGCAGGGTTACCTTGGCACCTAGAGGCATGTCTTCCCGCACCCGGAAACCCGCGATGGATTTCTTGGCTTTGGTTGTCAGTGCCTGCTGGCCTGCGATCTTGGTGAGATCTTCGACGGCCGATTTGGCCTTCTTGGAGTCACGGACCGCTTCGGCGCCACAGCCGATGTTCAGCACGATCTTTTCCAGCGACGGGATCTGCATGTCGTTCTTGTAACCGAACTCTTCCTTCAGAGCCGGACGAATGCTGTCGCGGTACTGGGCCTTCAGACGCGGGGTATAGGTTGCAGCATCAAGCATCAGATCACGTCCCCCGTGGTCTTGGCGAAACGCACTTTCTTGTCGTCTTCCATGCGGAAGCCAACGCGTGTGGGTTTGCCGTTAGCGTCGATAATCGACAGGTTGGACAGATCGACCGGCATCGCCTTGGGGATGCGGCCGCCCTGGCTGGCCTGGCTTTGACGAGTGTGACGGATGGCCATGTTGATACCATCCACGACGGCTTTGCCGGACTTGGGGTTTACAGAAAGGATTTCGCCCTCTTTACCCTTGTCCTTGCCGGCAAGCACGACGACCTTGTCGCCCTTTTTGAGTTTGGCAGCCATCACAGCACCTCCGGAGCCAGCGAGATGATCTTCATGAAGTTCTTGCCACGAAGCTCGCGCACCACGGGCCCGAAGATACGGGTGCCCACAGGCTCGTTGTTGTTGTTCAGGATAACAGCGGCATTCCGGTCGAACCGGATCGCTGTGCCGTCGTCACGACGGACTTCTTTGGCGGTGCGTACGACGACGGCCTTGCGGACGTCACCCTTCTTTACGCGGCCGCGTGGGATGGCTTCCTTGACCGACACGACAATAATGTCGCCGACGGATGCGTACTTACGCTTGGAACCACCCAGGACCTTGATGCACTGAACACGGCGAGCGCCGCTATTGTCAGCAACATCCAGATTGGTCTGCATCTGGATCATGAGGTTACTCCCGACCTTTGAGGGGCTTTATTGCCTTGTCCTCAGGGTTTCGATCAAACCGAAAGATTTTGTTGGCTTACGCCTCCAAAACCTCCCAGCGTTTCGTTTTCGACTTTGGTGCACATTCGATGATGCGCACGGCGTCGCCCACCTTGAATGTGTTCTTTTCATCGTGAGCCCGGTACTTCTTGGACTTACGGATGGTCTTTTTCAGAACCGGATGCGTGAAACGGCGTTCCACGGACACGGTCACTGTCTGTTCGTTCGCGTCAGAGGTTACGACGCCAGATAGGATACGCTTTGGCATGGTCGCTCTCCTTATTCGCTGGCCGCAGATGCGGCTTTTTCGTTCAGAATGGTCTTCACGCGGGCCGCGTTGCGGCGTGCCGCCCGGATACCGGCCGTGTTTTCCATCTGGCCCGTGGCCTGACGGAAACGCAGGTTGAAGCTTTCTTTTTTCAGGTTGGCAAGCTCTTCCCGAAGTTGATCGGGCGTCTTGTCACGCAGTTCCTTGGCATTCATTGCCGTCTTCCTTTCAACATCACTGGCGGGCCGCCAAAAGGCGTCACCCTGATTCCAGTGGAGTTCATGATGAGTGGGCCGTTTACGACTGTGTCCGTGAGAAAGCAACCCCTTTGTTTTTCCGAGCCGTTTCAGGCTTGGCCGGGGGAAGAGGCCCTCACTCCCAGCGGTAGTTGAAGCTGATGCTGATGCGGTCGTCTTCGGACTGGTTCATCGGCACCTCGTGGCGCAGCCAGCTTTCCCACATTACCACCTCACCCGGTTCGGGGGTGATATAGATGAAGGGCTTCAACTCGGCGCGCGCGGTTCTGAGGCGCGCGGGGGCGGCCATCATCATCGCGTGGCGCGGGTCTTCGAGTTTCAACGCCCCTGCCCCATCGGGCACTTTTACATATGTCGTACCCGAGATCACCGAATGAGGATGAATGTGCGAGCTGTGCGAACCGCCTTCGGGCAGGATATTGATCCAGATGTCTTCAAGCTTGAGCGCGCGACCGTCCAGATCGAATTCGAGATCTCCGGCAAAATCGGCCACATGCTGATCCAGAGCGGTGACCATGTCGGCAAAGATCGGGAAGCGCCACGGCAGGTCGGTCAGCGACGCATAGGAGGTATAGCCGGGATAGCCGTTCTCCTCGGACCAGGTCTGACCCGCGTCATCATCTTCGGCGATGGAATAGCACGAGGCTTCCAATTCGGCAGGGTCAAGCGGCGTGCCGTGATCAGACAAGGCCGCACGGTAAAGGCGGGTCACGAAGAGGGAGGAGATTGTCGACATGGGGCTGTGTTTACCCTGCTCTTGTGCGGCGGGCGAGGAAAGAATGATCGCTGCCGCAATATCATCACAATGGCATAACCCCCGCCGGTTTCCCGACGGGGGTTATGGGTTCGTAACCGTGTGCGGTGCGCCGGGCGCTCCGTTTACCAGTCTTCGCGGACAACGACGCGGGTTTTCACCGGCAGTTTCATCGCGGCAAGGCGCAGGGCCTCACGGGCGATGTCCTCGTTGACGCCGTCGATCTCGAACATCACGCGGCCTGGTTTGACCTTGCAGGCCCAGTAATCCACGGAGCCCTTACCTTTACCCATCCGCACTTCGGTCGGCTTGGAGGTGACGGGTACATCCGGGAAAATCCGGATCCAGACGCGGCCTTGCCGTTTCATGTGGCGGGTCATCGCGCGGCGGGCTGCCTCGATCTGACGCGCGGTCACACGCTCTGGCTCGGTCGCCTTGAGTCCGTAGGTGCCAAAGTTCAGGTCGCTGCCGCCTTTGGCTTCGCCCTTGATCCGGCCCTTGAACTGCTTGCGGAACTTCGTACGCTTTGGTTGAAGCATTTGTCTGTCTCCTTACCGGCGGCCGCCCATAGCACCGCGAGGTGCCGGGCCATCCTGAAGCTCTTGGGCTTTGCGATCGCGGGCACTTGGATCGTGCTCCATGATCTCGCCTTTGAAGATCCAGACCTTGATGCCGATGATGCCATAAGCGGTCATACCTTCGGCGGTTGCATAGTCGATATCCGCGCGAAGCGTGTGCAGCGGCACACGGCCCTCACGATACCATTCGGTCCGCGCGATCTCGGCACCACCAAGACGGCCCGCAACGTTCACACGAATGCCAAGGGCACCCATACGCATGGCGTTCTGCACGGCGCGCTTCATGGCGCGACGGAAGGACACCCGGCGTTCCAGCTGCTGAGCAATCGACTCGGCGACCAGTTGCGCGTCCAGCTCGGGCTTGCGCACTTCAACGATGTTGAGGTGCAGCTCGCTTTTGGTCATCGCGGCGATTTTCTTGCGCAGGGTTTCGATATCCGCGCCTTTCTTGCCGATGATGACGCCGGGGCGCGCCGTGTGGATCGTGACGCGGCACTTCTTGTGCGGACGTTCGATGATCACGCGGGCCACGCCGGCCTGCTTGCATTCTTCCTTGATGAAGTCGCGGATCGCGAGATCTTCCAGCAGAAGATCGCCGTAATCCTTGGTGTCGGCATACCAGCGGCTGTCCCAGGTGCGGTTGACCTGCAGGCGCATGCCAATTGGATTGACTTTATGACCCATTAGGCTTGCTCCTCAACTTGACGCACTTTGATGGTAAGCTCGGAAAACGGCTTGACGATCTTGCCGAACCGGCCACGGGCACGCGGGCGACCGCGCTTCATGGTCAGGTTCTTTCCGACCCAGGCCTCGGCCACGATCAGCTCGTCCACATCAAGGTTGTGGTTGTTTTCAGCATTCGCAATTGCGGACTGAAGGCATTTCTTCACGTCCTGCGCGATCCGCTTTTTCGAGAAGGTCAGGTCATTGAGAGCCTTGTCCACCTTCTTGCCACGGATCATTGCGGCCACCAGATTCAGCTTTTGCGGGGATGTACGGAGCATGCGCAGTTTCGCCATTGCTTCGTTATCTGCCACGCGCCGGGGATTCTTGTCCTTGCTCATGGCTTATTTCCGCTTCGCTTTTTTGTCAGCCGCGTGACCGTAATAGGTCCGAGTTGGCGAATATTCACCAAACTTCTGACCGATCATGTCTTCGGTGACGTTGACGGGAATGTGCTTTTGACCGTTGTACACGCCAAACGTCAGACCCACGAACTGGGGCAGGATCGTTGAGCGGCGCGACCAGATCTTGATCACATCATTGCGGCCCGACTCACGCGCAGCTTCTGCCTTTTTCAGGACATAAGCGTCGACGAAGGGGCCTTTCCAAACAGAGCGGCTCATGTGTTAGCGCCCTTTCTTCTTGGCATGGCGCGAGCGCAGGATGAGCCTGGACGACGCCTTGTTCTTGTTGCGGGTCTTTGCACCCTTTGTCGGCTTGCCCCATGGGGTCACCGGGTGACGGCCGCCACTGGTCCGGCCTTCACCACCGCCGTGGGGGTGGTCGACCGGGTTCATGACCACACCACGCACAGACGGGCGGATGCCCTTGTGACGCATGCGGCCGGCTTTGCCGAAGTTCTGGTTGCTGTTGTCGGGGTTGGACACCGCACCAACAGTAGCCATGCATTCCTGACGCACCAGACGCAGTTCGCCCGAGGACAGACGGATCTGCGCATAGCCACCGTCACGACCCACGAACTGGGCATAGGTGCCCGCAGCGCGTGCGATCTGCCCGCCCTTGCCGGGCTTCATCTCGATGTTGTGCACGATGGTACCGATCGGCATGCCCGAGAAGGGCATCGCGTTACCGGGCTTGATGTCGGCCTTGGCCGCAGCAATCACCTGGTCGCCGATCGCCAGACGCTGTGGCGCCAGGATATAGGCCTGTTCGCCGTCCGCGTATTTGATCAGAGCGATGAAGGCGGTCCGGTTCGGGTCATATTCGATCCGTTCGACGGTCGCCGCCACATCCATTTTGTTCCGTTTGAAGTCTACGATCCGGTAAAGGCGTTTCGCCCCACCACCACGCCTGCGTGATGTGATCCGTCCGGTGTTGTTCCGGCCGCCCGACTTGGTCAAACCCTCGGTCAAGGATTTGACAGGACGTCCTTTCCACAGCTCCGAACGGTCGATCAGCACCAGCCCGCGCTGGCCCGGCGTCGTAGGTTTGTACGACTTGAGTGCCATGCTTTCTGTCTTCCGTTTAGCTCAGGTGGGTTTCCCCACCGATATGTGAGGACGGCAATGCCGCCCATGGTATAGGCCCCCTTAGGTGCCCGGGTTAGCTGTTCTATACGAACAAAAGCGAAGCCCCGGACGAATCCGGGGCCAAGCCGATGGTGTCTCCTATAAAGACCGACGGTTCAGGTCAAGCGGTTCCGCGCGTTTTGCCAAAGGATCGCAGGAACCGGCCAATTCCGCGCGGCGCAATGCACCCCGGCGCGCAGATTACGCCGGGGGTTCAGACCCGGCTGACAGGCGGGGGTTTGCGCCGCGCGCCGGACAGGGCATTGCCCGCGATCGCCGCCAGCAGCAACGAGCCTCCGATCAGCGTGCGGGCAGAGGCTTCTTCTCCCAGAAACAGCCAGACCCAGAACGGGCCCAGCATCACTTCGGCAAGGGACAGCAGGGTCAGTTCCGCGGCCGGCAAGGTGCGCGATCCAAGCGTGTACAAGACCAGCCCCGCGCCGACCTGGAACACCCCCATACCCAAGGCGATGCCGCCATCATTCGGCGACAGCACAAACGACAGCCCCAGAAGGAGGCAGACGGCCGAGGTGATGACGATCGCAAACAGCCCGGACAGGAATACCGCAGGCAGCATTTCTCCGGATTTGCCCCAACGCAGCGCCACGGTGAATACCGAAAAACCAAAGGCCGAGCCAAGGGCCGCCAGAGTGCCGTCTGCCGCCGCAGCAGCGGTCTGCCCCGACACCATGATGCCGATGGCCCCGATAGCCACCGCAATCGCAATCCATGTGGCAGATCGGACGCGTTCGCGCAAAACGATCCAGCCAAGGA
This sequence comes from Aestuariivita sp., assembly GCF_049276915.1. Lineage (NCBI taxonomy): Bacteria > Pseudomonadati > Pseudomonadota > Alphaproteobacteria > Rhodobacterales > Paracoccaceae > Aestuariivita > Aestuariivita sp. The sequence goes on from NZ_JBASXK010000106.1 coordinate 45,883, forward strand.
TCGCAGTCATGAAGGGCGCGGTGGCGAACAGCAAGAGCGCATTGGCCACGGGAATGACCTGGATCGAATAGATCCCGCCCAGATAGGCCGCGACCAGCGCCAGCCCGGCGACCACGGATGGCAGACCGGCCCGGCGGGCCTGGGCAAATGGGCTGATACCGCTGCGCAGACGGATCACGACATAAAGGAACACGCTGAGCGCGATCGAGCGATAGAGTAGGATCTGCCAGACGCTGGCCTCTTCGATCAGGCGGATACCCAGACCGACCGTTGACCAAAGCACACCTGCAGAGAACACGTAAAACAGTCCACGCCGGTGGCTGATATCGGTGTCAGAGGCAAAGGCGACGCTGGACATGGGGCACTCCCGGTAGAGTTCACCGCCCTGTCCTAACAAGCCAAGGACACCGCGGGCCGACCGTTTGCGACCATTTCGTGTCGGCTGGGTAACCCCGCCCGCCCCGGCTCGCCGTGACCGCGCATGGGGGCGGCACAGCTGCGCGCCCTGCACCCGCGCAAAGAAAAAACCCCGGCCTCTTGCGAAGCCGGGGTCTGTTTCAATCCGAAGTGACCGTCTTAAAGACCGGTGGTCACGTCGATCGTGTTGCCCTCTTCGAGCATCACATATGCTTTCTTGACGTCTTTGCGTTTGCCCAGCTGGCCGCGGAACCGCTTGACCTTGCCCTTGGTGATGGTCGTGTTCACGGCCTTCACCTTGACACCGAAGAGTGCTTCGACAGCCTCTTTGATCTGCGGTTTGTTCGCGTCGATCGACACTTCGAAGACCACGGCACCGTTTTCGGAGGCCATTGTGGTTTTCTCGGTGATGATCGGCTTACGGATCACGTCGTAATGTTCTGCCTTGGCACTCATTTCAAGCGAGCCTCCAGTGCTTCGACACCCGCTTTGGTGATCACCAGGGTGTCACGGCGGAGGATGTCATAGACGTTTGCGCCCATCGTTGGCAGGATATCCAGGCCTTCGATGTTGCGAGCGGCTTGGGCGAACGCTTCGTTCACGGCTGCACCGTCGATGATCAGCGCGCGCTTCCAGCCCAGGTTTTTCACCTGCTTGGCCAGTGCCGAGGTTTTACCCATGGCTTCTGCGGCTTCGATCACAACGAGTTCACCGGCTTTCGCCTTGGCGCTCAGAGCGTGTTTCAGACCCAACTTGCGGAATTTCTTCGGCAGGTCGTGCCCATGGCTGCGGACAACCGGTCCCTTGTAAACACCACCACCGCGGAAGATCGGTGCCGAACGCGCGCCGTGGCGTGCGCCACCTGTGCCCTTTTGGCGATAGATCTTCTTGGTCGAGTATTTGACTTCGGAGCGGGTCTTGACCTTGTGGGTACCGGCCTGCGCGTTGTTGCGCTGCCAACGGACCACACGGTGCAGGATGTCCGCACGCGGCTCAAGGCCGAACAGGTCATCGGAAAGTTCCACAGACCCTGCTTTGCCGCCGTCCAGATTGATGACGTCGAGTTTCATTATTCGTCACCCTCTTTTTTCTCAGCAGGCGCATCGCCCGACTGATCGGCTTCGATCTGTGCCTCGGCCTCGCTGGTCGCGGCGGCTTCTTGTGCGGCTTGCTCTTCGGCCAGACGCTTGGCTTCGGCTTCTGCCTCGGCGGCGGCGGCTGCGGCGGCGGCTTCAGCGGCTTTCGCGGCTTCTTCTGCGGCCGATTTCAGAGCAGCGGGCAGGATGGCGTTTTCAGGGAACGGCTTCTTGACCGCGTCCTTGATTGTCACCCAACCACCCTTGGAGCCGGGAACGGCACCCTTGACCATGATCAGACCGCGGTCGGCATCCGTGCGGACAACCTCGAGGTTCTGAGTGGTCACACGGGCAGCACCCATGTGGCCGGCCATTTTCTTGCCTTTGAACACCTTGCCGGGGTCCTGACACTGACCGGTCGAGCCGTGGCTACGGTGTGAAATCGACACACCGTGCGAGGCACGAAGACCACCGAAGTTGTGCCGCTTCATCGCACCGGCAAAACCTTTACCGATCGATGTACCCGCAACATCAACATACTGACCTGCAAAGTAGTGGTCAGCGGTGATTTCCTCACCCACACCGATCAGGTTTTCCGGATCAACGCGGAATTCGGCCATTTTACGCTTGGGCTCGACCTTGGCGGCGGCGAAATGCCCCCGCATGGCCTGGCTTACACGTTTAACCTTGGACGTACCGGCACCAAGCTGAACAGCTGTATAGCCATCCTTTTCGGTTGTGCGTTGTGCCACGACCTGCAGCTTATCAAGCTGCAGAACGGTCACGGGCACCTGCCGTCCGTCTTCCATGAACAAGCGGGTCATGCCCACTTTCTTGGCGATCACACCAGAGCGCAACATATCCAAGCCCTCCGATTTACGATTGCAGTTTGATCTCGACATCCACACCAGCGGCCAGGTCGAGCTTCATCAGCGCGTCCACGGTCTGGGGGGTCGGATCAACGATATCCAGCAGGCGCTTGTGCGTGCGGATTTCGAACTGGTCACGGGATTTCTTGTCAACGTGAGGTCCACGCAGAACGGTGAACTTCTCGATCTTGTTTGGCAACGGAATCGGCCCGCGCACTTGCGCGCCGGTCCGTTTGGCTGTGTTGACGATTTCCTGCGTGCTGGCGTCCAGCACACGGTAGTCAAACGCCTTCAGCCGAATACGGATGTTTTGGCTTTGAACGGCCATGGTCTCATTCCCTTTTCGGGTCTGTCAGTTGAGAGGAAGAACGACGACCACCGCCGCCCTTCATCGAACCGTTTCGGGCAAATGCCCCTATGTCTTGCCAGCCGGGCTCCGGGCGATTTTTTGGGAAATCGCCCTGCCCGTCTGCGGTGTCAAAATCAGTCGGTGATTTTGGACACAACTCCGGCACCAACCGTGCGGCCACCTTCGCGGATGGCAAAGCGCAGGCCTTGT
>NZ_JBASXK010000107.1:0-16117 GCF_049276915.1 Aestuariivita sp.
CGAAGACAGTACCCTCGATGAGATGGACGCACTGTGGGACGCGGCCAAAGCTGCCGAACGCAATTCAGATCGCTGAGCGCCAGGCTTCGGGCACCTGCACACGGATTGGCCCATCGGCACCCAATGCCTTGGGTTCGATGATCATGCGCCGTCCGCGATGCATGATCGCATCCGTCAAAAGCGCGGCGCAACGGTTCAGACCGTCCGAGACATCTTCTTCCCGAGCCTGTTCAAAAGCGGCGAGTTCCTTGTTGAGGATACGCGTCGGCTTTTCCCAGTTCACCCAGAAACCCTTGGGCATTTCGCGCGGGTTTTCCTGCGCCGCATTGTGATCCTTGGATTGCAGAACGATGTCTTTGCGCGCGGCCATTCGATCGGCATAGTCAGGCGTCACATAATGCAAATGGAACAGCACGATGTGCGGATCAATTGAAAACTGCGCATCGATCAGCCCGTGACCACCGACCGTGTATCCCACCGGTTGGGATACGATACAGGGCTTGGAATATCGCGCACTCAGCAAAGCATTCGGATAGCGTTGCAGCACGGTCGCCTGAACATCCGTCTCATCGCTCGGCACCGGCATCAGGTTGAGGCCGACGGGGGCGATCGCAGCGTGTTCCGCCGGCGTTGTCTCCAGATGTTCCAGCAGTCCGCCCTTGTTGCCGACATAGACGAGCAATTCATCCACGTCGTTGCAAATCACCCGGTCATAGAAGGTCAACAACCCGTTCGTGATATGACCAAGCAGCGACCAGCGCGCGTGATCCAGGTCAATCTTCACCTCGTCTCGTGGCAAATGCAGGATGCTGCAGCCCACCGCGATCTCATCGACGCGCGGGTCGCCCCCATGGTTGATCACATACAATTGCCGTTTGGGTACGAACTGGCTGTTATGCGCCACCCATTTCTCAAGCAGCCAGTAATCGCGCCAGACCATCGTCAGAAAGGCCAGTTTCATCGCCAGTCCTTACCTTTTGCCATCGCGCAGAAAGAGCGCGTTTTTGTCGAATTGCTCGATCAGGTCATAGCCATGCTTCTCAAGCGTTTCCATCAGTGCCAGTGACCAGACACCGTCATGTACAGTCTCGAAATAGATCATCTTGGGGCGCAGCGCCGCGTTGCTCTCAAGCAGAGGAACGATCACGCGATCTTCCAGCCCTTCGACATCGACCTTTAGAAAATCGACATGCGGCACGCCAACCTCAAGCAAACACTCAAGCAGCGGACGCACATCCACCGCGACACCCATGCTGGCCTGCCTATGGGGATAGGCAACATCGATCCGCCCTTGCCCCTGATTGCCATTTCGCGGGAAATACAGCGCCGAGCGCCCCACCCGGTCGCTTACCGCGCAGTCAAACACATGGACAGATCCGTCAAACCCGTTCAACGCGATGTTGCGCACAAGCCGCGCGCGCATGTCCGGGTTGGGCTCGAACGCGATCGAGCGCGTCCCGCGCCCTCCACGCAGGTGGATCGGCAGGAAAAACGCGCCGGCATTGGCTCCGACATCCACGATCACGGGGTCCAGACCGTCCAGCGCCTCGGCAATGAATTCAGTCGCGGCATGTTCGCGCGGCAAGCCGCTCTCCCACATGCATAATTCGGTAAAGTTATCTGCCGGGTGCAGCACGAAGCGACAGCCCATCACCTCGGCCGGAGTGACAGGCAAACGCGGCCGCCAGGCGTGGCGTTCAGAGGGTTCGCTCAGGCCGGACCACAAGGACACCCACTCCGCATGTGTCTTGGGCTCTGTGGCCGTATCCTGCACCATGTCCTGCTCCCTCACCGCGCAAGAGGTCCTGTTGCGGACAGCCCGATGGCGCGCGGTTTTCCTGTTTTTTGGCACTGCCGGTCATCGGGGATTTTCGCCACCCGTCCGATCCACGCATTGCACCTGCGTCTATACAAGATTTATGAACAAGCGCATATATGCAATTCACCCCTGTTGCCGCCATGAGGTCCCATGTCCCCCCGCAAGATCATCATCGACACCGATCCCGGTCAGGACGACGCAGTGGCCATCCTTCTGGCCCTGGCCAGCCCCGAAGAGATCGAGGTACTCGGCATCACGGCAGTGGCCGGAAACGTGCCGCTGCCCCTGACACAGCGCAATGCGCGCATCGTGTGTGAACTGGCCGGTCGGCAGGATGTTGCGGTCTATGCTGGCTGTGACGCGCCTTTGACGCGCAAGCTCGTCACCGCCGAACATGTGCATGGCAAAACCGGCCTTGATGGTCCGCAATTGCCTGAACCGACGATGCCGTTGCAGGAGCAGCACGCGGTCGAATTCATCATCGACACCCTGCGCAGCAATCCCAAGGGCAGCGTCACGCTCTGCCCGCTTGGACCGCTGACCAACATCGCGACCGCCTTTCAGCGCGCGCCTGACGTGGTCGAAAACGTGGCCGAGATCGTGCTGATGGGAGGGGCCTATTTCGAAGTCGGCAACATCACGCCCGCAGCCGAGTTCAACATCTATGTCGACCCGCAAGCCGCTGATATCGTGTTTCAATCAGGCGTTCGGATTGTCGTCATGCCGCTTGATGTCACCCACAAGGCACTGGTCACTGGCGCACGCGTGCAGGCCTTTCGCACCATGGGCACAGAGGTCGGGCGCATGGTCGCCGAATGGACCGATTTCTTTGAGCGCTTCGACAAGGAAAAATACGGCTCCGAGGGTGCGCCGCTCCATGATCCCTGCGTCATCGCCTATCTCATCCAACCCGGGCTGTTTCAGGGTCGCCATGTGAATGTCACGGTCGAAACCGGCTCGGAGCTGACATTGGGCATGACCGTCGCCGACTGGTGGCGCGTCACGGACCGCCCACCCAACGCCATGTTCATGGGCTCTCTGGATGCTGACGGGTTCTTCGACCTGCTTACCGACCGGCTGGCCCGGCTATGAGTGCTGCGCTGCATCTGGCCAAACCCACGGACCTGCCCCGCATCGTACCACTGGTTGTCGCCTTTCATGAGGAACAGGGCATCGCCCTGTCGGACACCGCCCGCGAGGCGGCTCTTTCCCCGCTGCTGGATGGCAGCCCCCACGGCGCGATCTACCTGATCGGACCGGCGCGGGCCCCCATTGGCTATGTGATCATCACCTTCGGCTGGTCGGTGGAATTTGGCGGGATGGAAGGGTTCATCGACGAACTCTATGTCCGCCCTGGTGTGCGCAAACGTGGAATCGCCACCGAAGTGCTACACTCCCTGCCGCGCGCATTGGCCGGAGTGGGCATGCGCGCCCTGCATCTTGAGGTGGATCGAACCGATGAGGCAAGCCTGCGCCTTTATGCCAAATCCGGTTTTCAGCCCCGCGAACGGTATATGCTGATGACGCGCTCTTTCCCCTGACGCTGTCTGGGCTTATCTCTGGGCTATGAGCATTCAGTTTGACAACAGCTACGCCGCCCTGCCCGCCGCCTTTTACACGCGGCAGGCACCAACACCGGTCAAGGCCCCACGCCTTGTCGCGTTCAATGATGATCTTGCGGCCCTCATGGGGATCGCCCGAACCGACCTGCCCGATGCGGCCGCAACCTTCGCCGGCAATGTGATTCCCGATGGGGCCGCGCCGCTGGCCCAGCTTTATGCCGGGCATCAGTTCGGCAACTGGAACCCGCAATTGGGCGACGGGCGCGCGATTCTTCTGGGTGAAGTGCTCAGCAAGGATGGCAAACGCCGCGATCTGCAACTCAAGGGCTCAGGGCCAACCCCCTATTCCCGTATGGGCGACGGGCGCGCCTGGCTTGGCCCCGTGCTGCGCGAATATGTCGTCAGCGAAGCGATGCATGCCCTTGGGATTCCCACCACCCGTGCACTGGCCGCGGTGGAAACCGGAGAACCCGTGATCCGCGAAACCGGCGCCCTTCCCGGCGCGATACTGACCCGGGTGGCCGCAAGCCATTTGCGCGTGGGCACATTTCAGATCTTCGCCGCGCGCGGTGAAATCGGTCATCTGCGCGCCCTGACCGATTATGCGATCGCACGGCATTACCCCGAGGCCGTCGGCCCGATGGGCTTGCTCAGGGCTGTGCGCGATGCCCAGGCCGCGCTTGTCGCGCGCTGGATGTCCGTCGGCTTTATCCACGGCGTGATGAACACCGACAATTGCGCCATTTCCGGCGAGACGATTGACTATGGCCCCTGCGCCTTCATGGATGCCTATCATCCCAATACGGTGTTTTCCTCGATCGATCAGTTCGGGCGTTATGCCTATTCCAACCAGCCAGACATCGTGGTGTGGAACATCGCCCAACTGGCAACCGCGCTGATCCAGCAGGTCGAAGACAAGGACGCCGCCGTCGAAGAAGCGACCGAGATCGTCCACGCGATGCCCGCGCTGATCCGCAGCGAATGGGAACGGTTGTTTGCCGCAAAGATCGGTCTGAGCGCGCCCGCCGAGGGCGATATGGAGCTTGTGACGGACCTTCTGGAGCGCATGGCCGCCAATCAGGCGGATTTCACCAATACGTTCCGCAACCTGTCGGGCAATTCAGCGCGCGATCAGTTCACCGATCCGACCGCTTTTGATGATTGGGCCGAAGGCTGGCAAGCCCGCCTTGTCGGGGAACCCGATGCTATCGCCCGGATGAACGCCACCAACCCTTCGGTCATACCGCGCAATCACCGCATGGAAGAGATGATCGCGGCGGCTGTTCAAGGCGATTACGCGCTGTTTGAGCGGCTGAACGCGGTGCTGGCCACGCCGTTCGCCGATCACATCGATGACGCCGACCTCAAGCGCCCACCCGCGCCGGATGAAGTGGTGCCAGCAACCTTCTGCGGGACCTGAGGCCCAGGATTTCGGCAGTAAGGCAGCCCCCGGCAAGCGCAGTTTCAGACTTTGATTGATCCGCCAGAGTGGTGTCTTGGGTTGCAGACATTTCCCAACAGCGGGAAAAAGGAACGAAAAGTATCGTCGGTACGCAGAATCTCGAAGCCCCGGCTCGCAAGATATGCGGCGGTACGCGCGTTCTTGAAGTTGAAAAAGCTCAGATCAAGGATCGTTTTCTGATTGAAGAACTGCGCTGCGTTCATCCTCAGGTCTGGTCATGCAAAAGGGCCTGGGCCGGATCGTTTCGGAATCGTGCCAGCGCGCCGGGATCAATCAAAGAAAAAGGGGAGCCGAAGCCCCCCGTTAGTTTCGCCGCTCAGGCTCAATAGTTTACCGCCCGGTGTTTTTTTGCCTGCGGCCTGAGCGTCGTCAGGGGCGAGCGCACCCACCCCGTGTCCCGCGCAAAATCAGAGATCTTGCACAGGGTGAGTCAGAGCGGCTTTCCGGAGAAAACCTGCAGCGTCCCACCCCGCCGGGTATCTGGGCGGGCTGTGTCCAGCCCGACCCGTTGTTTCGTCGGGGCCTGACCCGAAGGTCATTGGCCCCTACGCATCCCCCAGGGATGCGATCTGGTCAGCTACACCCGGACGTTCCGCCACAGGTGTTGCACTTCATGCAGGTGCCGTTGCGCACCAGCGTATAGTTGCCACATTCGCCGCAGGCCTCGCCTTCATAGCCCTGCATCTTGGCCTTGGTGCGCGCGTCGATCTCGATCGAGCCCGTGGCCATTGCCGTGGTTGTCGTGATGGTCGCCGTGGCCGTTTCGGGCACCAGGGTCTGCAGCGTCTGGACCGGGTTGATGTCAGCGTTCACCGCAACCGCTGTCGAGGTCTGTACCCCGCCCTGAAACACCATCAGTTCTTGGGGCAAACGCTTGCGCAGATAGCCTGTCGAGCTGATTTGTTTCAGAACTTCCAATGACTTGGAGGCTGCCGTGTCGCTGAGTTCCGAGATGTTTGCCACCCCTTCCTCGGTTCCACGACCCAGATCATCAAAGCTGGCCCCTTCCGGTTTCACATGTGCCAGATCCGTGCGGTCCAGGTAGGACACAGCCAGTTCGCGGAACACGTAATCCAGGATCGAGGTGGCGTTCTTGATGCTGTCGTTGCCTTGCACCATGCCTGCCGGCTCGAACTTGGTGAAGGTAAAGGCATCAACAAACTCTTCCAGCGGCACGCCATATTGCAGACCAACCGACACGGCGATGGCAAAGTTGTTCATCATCGCACGGAAGCCCGCACCCTCCTTGTGCATGTCGATGAAGATTTCGCCAAGGTTGCCATCCTCATACTCGCCGGTGCGCAGATAGACCTTGTGGCCTCCCACGATGGCTTTCTGGGTATACCCCTTGCGCCGTTGCGGCATCTTTTCGCGATGGCTGCGCACGATCTCTTTGACCACGACTTTCTCGATGATCTTTTCGGCAAGTACCGCGGCCTTTTCGGTCGGGGTCCCGCTTTCCAGGATCTCTTGTGCGTCCTCATCATCTTCGACCAGAGCTGCCGCCAGAGGCTGGCTCAGTTTCGAGCCATCGCGATAGAGCGCATTCGCCTTCACACCCAGCGACCAGGACAGTTCATAGGCCTTCATGCAGTCTTCGATTGTCGCATCGTTGGGCATGTTGATGGTCTTGGAGATCGCCCCGGAGATGAACGACTGTGCAGCGGCCATCATGGTGATGTGGCTGTTCACGCTCAGGAAGCGCTTGCCCTTCTTGCCGCATGGGTTTGCACAATCGAAAATCGCATAGTGCTGTTGCTTGAGATGCGGCGCACCTTCCAGCGTCATCGTTCCGCAGACGTGATCATTCGCAGCATCGATGTCGGCCTTGGAATAACCAAGGTGGCGCAGCAGATCAAAGGTCGGATCGTTCAGCTTGTCCTGTGGAATTCCAAGGACTTGCGTGCAGAACTCCTCGCCCAGCGTCCACTGGTTGAACACGAACCGGATATCGAACGCGCTTTCCAGCGCGCCTTCGACCTTGGCAAGCTCATTGACGCCGAACCCGTGACCAGCCAGCGAGGTGTGGTTGATCGCCGGCGCATTGCCGATCGACCCATGACCCACCGCGTAGGACACGATCTCTTCAATCTCGGCCGAACTGTATCCCAGTTTCTCCAGAGCACCCGGAACGGACTGGTTGATGATCTTGAAGTATCCGCCACCGGCCAGTTTCTTGAATTTCACAAGGGCGAAATCCGGCTCGATCCCGGTGGTGTCACAATCCATCACCAGACCGATCGTGCCGGTCGGCGCTATCACCGTGGCCTGTGCGTTGCGATAGCCATGCCGTTCGCCCAGTTTCAGCGCCTCGTCCCAGGCGGACATGGCAATGTCGACCAGACGCGGATCAGGGCAATTGGCGTGATCCAGAGCCACTGGTTTGACGTTGACGGCCTCATAGCCCGTCGTCGCGCCATAGGCCGCGTTGCGGTGGTTGCGGATGACCCGCAGCATGTGATCGGCGTTCTTCTTGTAGCCCGGGAACGGGCCCAGTTCACCGGCCATCTCGGCCGATGTGGCATAAGACACGCCAGTCATGATTGCCGTCAGCACGCCGCACATCGCCCGGCCCTCGTCGCTGTCATATCCAAGGCCCATGTTCATCAGCAAACCGCCGATGTTGGCATAGCCCAGACCAAGCGTGCGGAAATCATACGAGCGCTGCGCAATGGCGGGGCTTGGAAACTGCGCCATGGTCACCGAGATTTCCAGCGTCACAGTCCACAACCGCGTGGCGTGCATATAGTCTTCGACCTGGAACTCATCGTCCTTGAGGAAGGTCAGCAGGTTCATCGATGCCAGGTTACAGGCCGTGTCATCGAGGAACATGTATTCCGAACAGGGGTTCGAGCCGCGGATCGCACCATCTTCGGGGCATGTGTGCCAGGCGTTCACGGTGTCATGGTACTGGATGCCGGGATCGGCACAGGCCCAGGCCGCGTGACCGACTTTGTCCCAGAGATCACGCGCCTTGATTGTCTTGGTCACCGAGCCGTCGACGCGGCTGGTCAGTTCCCAATCGGCGTCTTTCTCGACCGCATAAAGGAACGCGTCGGTGACCCGGATCGAGTTGTTCGAGTTCTGGCCCGACACCGAGCTGTACGCCTCGGAATCCCAATCCGTATCATAGGTCGGGAATTCGATGCTGGTGTGGCCCTGCTTGGCGTAATCCAGCACACGCTTGATATAGGTTTCGGGGATCGCGACTTTCTTTGCATCCCGGATCGCCGCCTTCAGCGCGTCGTTCTTCTTGGGATCATAGGCATCCTCGACAACACCGTCCCAGGCTTTGATCGCGGCGAACAGAGCGTTGAGCTTTTGCTCATGCATCTTCGAGCCGGCCACGATCGAGGCCACTTTCTGCTCTTCCACAACCTTCCAGTTGATGAAGTCCTCGATATCGGGATGGTCGGCATCCACGATCACCATCTTGGCCGCGCGGCGCGTCGTGCCGCCCGATTTGATCGCCCCTGCAGCCCGGTCTCCGATTTTCAGGAAACCCATCAGGCCCGAAGACTTGCCGCCGCCCGAAAGCTTTTCGCCTTCGCCGCGCAGATGCGAAAAGTTGGTGCCCGTGCCCGAGCCGTATTTGAACAGACGCGCTTCGCGCACCCACAGATCCATGATGCCGCCGTCATTCACCAGGTCATCGGACACCGACTGGATAAAGCAGGCGTGCGGCTGCGGGTGTTCATAGGAGGATTTCGATTTCGTCAGCTTGCCTGTCTGGAAGTCGACATAGTGATGGCCCTGCGCCGGACCGTCGATCCCATAGGCCCAATGCAGACCGGTGTTGAACCATTGCGGCGAGTTCGGCGCGGCGCGCTGCGTTGCCAGCATATAGCGCATCTCGTCGAAATAGGCGCGCGCATCTTCCTCGTCGCTGAAATAGCCGCCCTTCCAGCCCCAATAGGCCCAGGCACCTGCAAGCCGGTCAAAGACCTGCTTGGACGAGGTCTCGCCACCGAATTCAACGTCATCGCCGTCCGGAACCGACCGCCACAGGAATTCCGGAACGCCCTTTTCCTTGACCTTCTTCATACGGCTCGGCACGCCCGCTTTGCGGAAATACTTCTGCGCGATCACATCGCTTGCCACCTGACTCCAGCTTGTCGGAACTTCGATGTTTTCCAGGCGGAATACGACGGATCCATCCGGGTTGCGAATCTCGGATGTTGCCTTGGCAAACTCCAGATCCGCATAGGCGTCCTGGCCGGATTTCGTGAATTTTCTTTCAATTTGCATGTTCGCTGCCTCTATTCAGCATGTCCCAGTTGTCATGGGCACGCCGAACGCGTGACCCCCTTCGCCGCAGTCGTTATGGACAACACTTTCCAGAGCTCGCTCACTCCCCAGAGTGCGGGCACGGTGCACATGAAATTGTTTCGGCGTGTGTCTCTAACCATCCCAACCGTCGCCGCCGTCCCTGGCTTTACATACCAGATGTTGTGGCAACGAGACCGGCTAGCACAACCTGACGTATGTAGCACTATGCCGTCAACGATATTTTATGACAAAAATGGATTCTTTTCGGTTGACCTGATTCCCTGTCAAAGCAGCTGTCAGAATCATTGCGGCTTATCCCCAGAATCAGTGCCACAGACGTGTTGCGGCTCCGGAACGATTTTCCCTTTTTTGAACCACGTTTACACGTCATCCTAAGAGCAGGGCCTGAACAAAATCAGATGTCATGCCGCTTGAAGCACGCGCCTGAGGCACCACATCAAAAACAGGCATTCGAAGCCACCCTGTGTCCTGGAGACCACGCATGATCGCCCGCATATTGCCCCTCATTCTGGCTCTGGCGGCCTGCGCACCACAAGATATGGGGAACTCTTCGGGCAAGGCGCGATTCTCGGAATACCCGCAACCTCTGTTTGATGCCTTTCGCGACTCCTGTACGGGTCCGGCACGCGCGTTTCGCTCGACCGGCCCCAATACTGCAGAGTGCCGTGAGCTGATGCCGCCACGGGTCACCGCAGCCTTTATTCTGGAATACACCGGAATCACCGAAGACCTGCCCCGCCTTGTCATCCGCTTTCGCGCCGAGCAGGACACGGGAAGCTATCTGGTCAGCAACGATGTCTTCGTGAACGTCCCGCAGCGCAGCGGCGGGCCGCGGCAGGTTCCCTTTGTGGACCCGCAGCTGCGTCGCCAGCTGGATGTGCTTTACCGGAATGCAGGGGGCGTTCCCGAACTGTAGGCGCAAGGCTCAGGCCCGGCACCAATCCTGTGCGGGCAGCCCGTCAAAACAAACCTGGGGATTATATGGTCGGGGCGGCAGGATTCGAACCTACGACCCCCTGTACCCAAAACAGGTGCGCTACCAGACTGCGCCACGCCCCGAACCATGCGGCGTTCCTATATCGCGGACATCACTTTGAAAAGCCCAAACAGGGCCATGCGGCGACTGCAGGATCAAAAACTGCATGTTGCATCTGGTCGCCCGCATCAATCCCCAACCGGCGGGCCAGTCCGCCGTTGATTTCAAGCACGACCAGAATGTCATCCCCCCCGTGAATCGGGGTCAGATCGCCCGGCACGGCCTCATGCGCAACGCTCTGCACGGTGCCCGTCGCATCCATGAAGATCATATCCAGCGGAATCAGCGTGTTCTTCATCCAGAACGACACCCGTTGCGGGCGTTCATAGACAAACAACATGCCGGAAGATTGCGGCAGGATTTCGCGAAACATCAGCCCCTGCGAGCGTTCCATGGGATCATCGGCAATCTCGACGTTGAACTGAACCTGACCAAAGTCACCGCGCAGACTGACACGCTCGGCGCTACAGGCGGCCCATGCCACGGAAACTTGAGCGAACAGGCAGATCAGCCCAATACCCACGCCCCGCAGACCCTGCCTCATGCAAAAGCGTTCCCATCAAGCACGCCGGTTTCCCAGGGAAAGACCTGTGCCGCCATGCGCCCGCGTTTGCCTTCAATGACACGCAGCGCCAAGGCTTCGCCCGGCTGCACATCAGACAGCCCAGACAGACGCAGCACCTCGATGTGCAAGAACACGTCCTCGGGCTTGCCAAACACATTGGCAAAGCCAAAGCCCTTTACCTTGTCGAACCATTTCACCCGCCCCGGCTCCAAGGGAAGCTTGGCGATATTGTGATCGGGCAGTTCGACCAGATCACGCAGGGCATTTGCCTCGTCGCGTCTGGGTGGCTCGATCTTCAGGATCTCGACCGCTTGCGCACCCCGATCGGTGTTGTGCGCAATCAGCTCGATCCGCGCATCATCCGCGACCGAGTTCTGTCCGAAGTTCCGAAGGACGTTCACATGCAACAAGATATCTGCCCCCCCCGAGTCAGATACCACGAAACCGAAGCCCTTTGCAGGGTCGAACCATTTAACGTGGCCCATTACATGCGAAAGGTTGTTCAGGTCATCTCCCAAAACGATGTTCCCACACTAGTTAACAGCAGCCCCCGTACCTTTAGTCTTGCGCGAAATCATCATCCGTTTCCAGCGAAAAAATATATTATTTTTCAGCGGCTTGCATTTCGCGTCACATGAAATTCAAGGGTTCAGGCGCTGAATATGCCATTCTTCCGAGGGGTCAGCACGTCTCCAGACGAACCGGTCATGCAACCGGAAAGCGCCGTCGGCCCAAAACTCGATTTCCACCGGCGTGATCCTGTAGCCCCCCCAGAATGGCGGACGTTTCGGGTTGGTGCCGTGGGTTGCGGTTACCCGCGCGACCTCGGCCATGAGCGAAGCGCGCCCCGCCAGGGGGCGTGATTGAGCCGAGGCCCAGGCCCCCAGTCGGCTCTTGAGAGAGCGCGATTCGTAATAGGCATCGGCCTGGGGCCCCTCTTCCTTTTCCACCAGCCCGCGAACCCGGATCTGACGCCGCAGCGACTTCCAATGCAGCAGGAAGGCGGCTTTGCTCGCCTGGTCGATCTCCTGCGCTTTCCGGCTTTCGTAGTTGGTGTAGAATACAAAGGCGGCGTCTTCGATCTCCTTGAGGAGAACCATGCGCACATTCGGCAGACCGTTGGCATCCACGGTGGACAGAGCAATGGCGTTTGGATCGTTGATCTCGCTCGCCTCGGCTTCGGCCAACCAGCTGCGCGCGATTGCAAATGGATCACTGCCTGCGAAAATCCCAGTACGGTCGCTCATCGCTTGTCCTTACCTCGTGAATTCCTGCCTGCCCCTCACGGGCTTGAAGAGGATCGGTCAATCGCCTAAAGGTCAGGTCCAGTCAATATCAAGTGGGCAAGGGTTCCGCGATGTCAATTCAACTGATGGCGGGCAAACGCGGTCTGATCATGGGTCTCGCCAATGATAAGTCCATTGCCTGGGGTATAGCACGGGCCGTCGCCGAAGCCGGTGCGGAACTGGCGTTTTCCTATCAGGGGGACGCGCTTAAAAAACGCGTCGAGCCGCTGGCCGCACAACTGGGCAGCGATATCGTCCTGCCTTGCGATGTCGGCGATGAGGCGTCCATGGATGCGCTGTTTGACGCCCTCAAAGAGCGTTGGGGCACGCTGGACTTCATCGTTCACGCCATCGGCTTTTCGGACAAGAACGAATTGCGCGGACGCTATGTCGATACCAGCCGAGCCAATTTCCAGATGTCGATGGATATCTCGGTCTATTCCTTCACCGCCGTGGTGCAACGCGCCGAAAAGATGATGAACGCGGGCGGCTCGGCCCTCACGCTGACCTATTACGGTGCCGAGAAGGTCATGCCCCATTACAACGTCATGGGCGTGGCCAAAGCCGCGCTCGAGGCCTCCGTGCGCTATCTGGCCGAAGATCTCGGCAAGGACGGCATTCGCGTGAACGCGATCTCGGCCGGCCCGATCAAGACGCTGGCCGCCTCTGGCATCGGCGATTTCCGCTATATCATGAAGTGGAACGAGTATAACTCGCCGCTGCGGCGCAATGTGACGATTGATGATGTGGGCAACAGCGCGCTTTATCTTCTGTCCGATCTCGGCTCGGGTGTGACAGGCGAAGTCCTGCATGTGGATGCGGGCTATCACGCCGTGGGAATGAAAGCCGTCGACGCACCCGATATCACCAAAGCATAAAGGACCGCGCCATGGCCGACCGCCTGCCCCACGAAAAAGGGTTCCATGTCAGCTGGGATCAGATTCACCGCGACAGCCGGGCGCTGGCGTGGCGACTGGACGGCAAGGGTCCGGACGACGGGGCCTGGCGCGCCATCGTGGCCATCACGCGCGGCGGCATGGCCCCGGCGATGATCGTCGCGCGCGAGCTGGATATCCGCACGGTCGATACGATCAGCGTCAAAAGCTACGATCATCAGAACCGCTCGGAAGCGAAGGTGCTCAAGGCACCAGATGACGAGATGATGGGCGATGGAACCGGCATTCTGGTCATCGACGATCTTGTCGACAGCGGAAAGACGCTCGAACTGGTGCGCAAGCTTTATCCCAACGCCCATTTCGCAACGGTCTACGCCAAGCCCATGGGCGAGCCCCAGGTGGATACATTCATCACCGGCGTCAGTCAGGATACGTGGATTTTCTTCCCCTGGGACATGGCATTGCAATATGTAGAACCCTACCGGGGCAAGGAATGATCACCTGATCTCGCTTGCTTTGGTGCCGCGTTCAGACCCAAATCGATGACAGACCCGCGAAAAAGCGGTGCCAAACCGGATCACGCCATGCCCTTACCCAGAACCGCCACCACATTTGCCCCGCCGGTCATGGAGGCACGGCGCTGGCTGGATGGCGCGACGTTTCCCGACCATAGGCCCTTGATGAATGTCAGCCAGGCGGCTCCGGTTGACCCGCCCCCGCGTGCCCTTCGCGAAGTGATCGCCGAAACCGCCCTGACCAACGATGCCGCGCATCTCTATGGCCCGGTGCTTGGTCTGCCCGAATTGCGCGCAGAGCTCGCAGAGCGCTGGTCAAAATCCTATGGGGGCAGAATTGACAGTGAACAGGTCTGCATCACCTCGGGCTGCAATCAGGCCTTTGCCGCGGCCATCAGCACACTGACGGGTGAAGGAGATGAAGTCATCCTTCCAACACCATGGTATTTCAACCATAAAATGTGGCTGGACATGGCTGGCGTCACCTCTATTGCACTGCCCACTGGGGCGGATTTGCTGCCCGACCCGGATCAGGCCGCAGCCCTGATCACCGACAGGACCCGCGCCATAGCGCTGGTCACCCCCAACAATCCCGGCGGTGTGGAATATCCCTCGGAATTGGTACGTGCGTTCCTTGATCTGTGCCGGCGACACAAGATCGCGCTGATCATCGACGAAACCTATCGCGACTTCGACAGCCGAACCGGTGCGCCACATGATCTGTTTCAGGACCCTGACTGGCACGATACGCTGATCCATCTCTATTCCTTCTCCAAAGCCTATCGCCTGACCGGTCACCGCGTGGGCGCAATGGTCGCGTCCCAGGCCCGGCTGGCCGAGGTCGAGAAGTTCCTCGATACGGTGGCCATATGCCCCAATCAGATCGGCCAATACGCCGCTCTCTGGGGGATGCATAACCTCAGCCAGTGGCTGGCCGGTGAGCGCGCGGAAATCCTGGACCGGCGCGCCGCAATCCAGGACGGGTTTCCCAGGCTGGCCGAACAGGGATGGAGGCTCATGGGGCTGGGCGGGTATTTCGCCTATGTCGAACACCCTTTCGATCTGCCCTCCAACCAGCTTGGACCGGAACTGGTGCGCCGGGCGGGGATCCTGCTTCTTCCGGGGACCATGTTCATGCCCGAGCATGATCGGGATGGCGCGCGTCAGTTGCGCATCGCCTTTGCCAATCTGGATCGCGCCGGGATCGGGCAACTCTTCACACGTTTGACAGGGGCCTCGTTCTGACCTTGCCCCCCTTCGCGCTGCATCGTATTCACGGGGCCAATTATAAACTCCGGGGGCATCATGGCCGCACGCACTAGCTTGTCTAAAACCTTTGTCTGGATCCTTTTGGCCCTGCTTTTCGTGGGTCTTGCGGGCTTTGGCGCGACCAATCTTTCGGGCACGATCCGCACCGTCGGCAAGGCTGGCGATCAGCAGATCAGCGTCGATCAATTCGCGCGCGAACTGCAACGCGAGATCAACGCGATCACGATACAGACCGGCCAGGCCCTGCCGATGGATCAGGTGCGCGCCATCGGTCTGGATCAGCAGGTTCTGGGGCGTCTGGTCGCTCTGGCCTCGATTGATCACGAGACTGCGCAGATGGGTATCTCGATCGGCGATCAGAACCTGCAACAGGAAATCGTGCAGATCCCCTCATTCCAGTCGCTGGACGGCAATTTCGACCGCGAAGCCTATCGCTTTGCGCTGCAACAGGCCAACCTCAGCGAAGCCGAGTTCGAAAGAGACCTGCGCAACGAGGCCGCCCGCACCCTGGTGCAAAGCGCCATTCTGGGTGGCGTTCAGATGCCCGCCACGCTGAACAATGTCATCGTCGAGTTCATCGGCCAGCGTCGCAGCTTTACCTGGGCCCGCCTTGGCCCCGAAACGCTGACCACGCCGGTTCCCGCCCCGAGCCAAGAGGCGTTGCGCGCGTTTTATGACGAAAACATCGACCGCTATACCCTGCCCGAAACTAAATCCATCACCTATGCGGTGCTGACGCCCGAGGCGATCTTGGACAGCGTCGAGGTTGACGAAGCCGCCCTTCGTGAGGCCTATGCCGCACGCGAAGACGAGTTCAATCAACCCGAGCGCCGCCTTGTCGAACGCCTTGTGTTCCCCGATCAAACTGCGGCGAACGACGCCAAGGCCCAGCTTGAAGTGGGCGGTACCACCTTTGAACTGCTGGTCCAGGAACGCGGGCTTGCCCTGTCGGATGTCGATCTTGGCGATCTGGCGGCCGACCAGCTGGGAGCCGCCTCCGACGCGGTTTTTGCGGCCAATGCGGGCGATGTCGTCGGACCGCTGCCCAGCGACCTTGGACCGGCCCTGTTCCGGATCAACGGCATTCTGGCAGAACAGGCGGTCTCGTTCGAAGAGGCCCAGCCAATTCTGCGCGATGAGCTGGCCCAGGACCGCGCCCGCCGCCAGCTGGAAATCATGAGCCAGGAATTCGAGGACCTGCTGGCCGGTGGGGCCACTCTCGAAGAACTCGCCTCGGAAACCGAAATGGAGGTCGGACAGATCGACTGGACCGACGAAACGCTGGACGGCATCGCCGCCTATGGCGCGTTCCGCTCGGCCGCTGCAGCGGTAAGCGCGGATGATTTCCCCGAGATTGGATTCCTGGAAGACGGCGGGCTGTTTGCCCTGCGTCTGGACGAGACCCTCCCTCCACGCC
>NZ_JBASXK010000108.1:0-46857 GCF_049276915.1 Aestuariivita sp.
TGCCGAAAGCTTTCGTGCCATGATCAAGGGCGAAACAGACGCCGTTCTGGCCGAACTGAAGTTTGAACAGGCCGATGCCGTGCAGGCGGCCGCGCTCAAGACGCTGGTGCAGTTTCTGGGCGAGCAGCGCGAACTCCTGCTGGAACTGGCGGTCAAGGCCGAAGACGGCGCGGATGCGTTCGACGCGGCCCTCTCGGCGGATGATCAAAGCGATCGTCTGGCGGCACTGGAAGACACGATGCGCACCTTCACGACATGCGCGGCCTGACACAGGGCGCGGCTGGAGCAAGACCCATGAGCGATATGCAGGACACAGACCCCGATACCACACAGCGCACCCCGCGCGTCGCCCTGATGGGAGAATTCAGCGCAGGCAAAAGCACCCTAACCAACCTGTTGCTTGGGGCCGACCCCCTGCCGGTTCAGATCACCGCGACACGGCTGCCTCCGGTCTGGATCACCCATGGCACCGGACCAAGCCTGCGCGAAGACTCCATGGGCGAGGTGCATGAACTGGGGCCCGAGGGTCTGGACGGCGTGCGCATGGAGGATACGCGCCTGATCCAGATGCAGATGACTTCCGATATTCTCAACATCTGCGATCTGGTGGACATGCCCGGCATTTCCGATCCGAACATGGACAGCTCGGTCTGGGGCGATGTGATCAGCGAGGCTGACCTGGTCATCTGGTGCACCCATGCGACGCAGGCCTGGCGACAGTCCGAAGCCGCCGCCTTTGACAGCCTGCCCGAGCGGCTGAAGAAAAACGCCATTCTGCTGATCACACGTTTTGACAAGCTGCATACGGATCGAGACCGCAAACGCGTGATGGCGCGGGTTCATGCCGAAACCCGGGGCCAGTTTCGCGCGATCTTCCCGGTGGCGTTGCTGGATGCGCTGAAATCCGGTCAGGACCGCGACAGATGGGAACGCAGCGGGGCAGAGCCCTTTATTGCCAAGCTGCTTGATCTGCTGACCAATCCCGGCTCGACAGCCGACGCCCAGGAGCCTGTCGCACAACCAGACGCCGCACCAACCGCAGACATCCGCCAGATCACTCCAGTGCGCCCCGTCCGCGTGACACCGCGCCCGGACGCAGGGACTATGCGCCCGCGCCCGCCTGTTGCTGCGGTGCCCCATGGCTGAGAACGGGCAAACCCGCCGCCTTGATGGAAGCCACCCGTTTCAAGGTGCCCCATGAGCGTCGCTGATGAACTGGACAAACTGCGCGCCACCCTGCCCGGCTGTACGCTGGTTGCCTATGGCGATCTTGGCACGCGGATCGTGCTTTGCGCCAGCGCGGCCCAAAAGCGGCCACAGGAAGAACTGGATGCGCTTTGCATGGCTGCCAGCGCCTCTTTGAACGGCAGCCATAGCGAGCCTGTTGCCAGCTTTCTCGGCGGCGCGCGGTTGAGCGAAGTCGTCAGCATCGGCCCCGGAGAAATCCAGGTCTTCCTGCGCTCGGATCTGGATGCCTGCGATGCCCTGTTCTGCACCTTTGCCGATCAGACCGATATCCGGGACATGGTGACTGCGGGCAGATCCACGCTGCATCGGATATCGCAATTGTCATGAACACCGCCCTTGCCACATATCCCGGCGATGCTGTCGGTGCGATCAAAGGGCGAACCGCTGCGCGCCTCCATCGTCTGAGCCAACGCGTCCGGTTGAACGGGCTGGGGCACCGGCGTTTGTCCGGGGGCGATACCCGCGCGCTGACCACGGCGATTCTGCGCGATATCGACGAGACGATCCTGCCGCGCCATGTACGTGTGACCACGAATGCCGGCCAGACCTTTACTCTGGATGTGGCCGGGCGGCGTCTGTTGCGCATGGTCATCAGCGGCAGCGGCGGCAGCGTTAGTGCGCCGGATGATCCATTCGAGGCGGCGCGGGTGCTGGCGGGCGAGTTGAAACGCGCCTTGATCCGCGCAACCGAAGTCACCCTTCAGACCTATCGCATGGACAGCGCACAGGACCGCGAGGATGTCGGCAGTTCGGCCAGCACTCTGGCCGATGCGCTTGGTCTGGACCTTGAAGCCCTTGATGGCGAAAGCACCACCAAGAAAGCAATGCGCGCCCTGGGTCGACAGGCGCAAGGCCTTGTGGTGGTGGACGGGCATGGCCACATCACTCAAACGCTTGGCAACGATGTGGTGGCAGGCTGGCTGCAGGATCTGGCCGAGGCACATCTGCATGACATCACCCTGTCCATGGCTCAGACCCTGGGGCGCAATCAAAAGAACGGCTGCATGAGTCTTGGCACGGATACGGCGACAGGCGCGCATCTGGTCTGCGCTATGTGTGACAAGGTCCGCATACTGGCCCTGGTCGATGCGCGGCACATAAATGCATTAATGCCGGTCCTTCAGGATATTTTTACCCAATAAACCCCCAAAAACGCAAAACGAAAGGGCGGCCCGCTGAAGGCCGCCCGTTTTGTTCTGTGTCTGCGATGTTGTGCCTAGTGGCTTTGGCTGCGTAAGGCGGGCTCGTCGCGCAACAGGTCATCCAGCACGGTCTCATAGGCGCGCCGTTCAAGATGGGCATGAGCCGAACTGCGCGGACGGTTGAGCACTGCGTGCGAAGGCAGACTCACGACATCCTGGGTCTGCATGGCCCGTGCCTCGACATTCTCGACCGCTTTGTTGAGCGCATAGAGCGCACCGTATTTGGTGATCGAGCGCATCGCCACAGGCTCACCCACGATCAGTTCAACCGACTCGGGCTGTGGATTGCGCGCCATGATCGTGGCGGCAATCTGGTTCAGATGAAGCTCGACGCGCGGATGAAGCGCGGTGTTGCGACGGTGGCTGACCGACAGGAACACTCCGTTCCCGCGATAGCAGATGAGGTTGCCGTCCTTGCGCACAAGCCGCGAGAGGCCCGTCGCCGTATCCTGCAGAATCTGGCGGAAAACCGGAGACGGAAGCTTGGCATAAAGCTCGGTCGCATTGGCGATTTTCACAGCCGTTGCAAAGGAGTTGAACAGTTTGCCCTGCGACAGTTGAATCACATAGTTTTCAAACTCGGCATAACCCAGAACGCTTTCGACATCGTCGATCGAGATCGGATCATCCAGTGCGAAATGAAGGTTCGCATCCAGTTCTTCCTTGAGCGCCTTGGCGACCTCGATCGAGCTGCGCGCGCGGCTTTGCTCTTCGATCAGCAGGGCCGCGGTTCCCAGACGGGAGCGCAGTTCAAGCAGATCAAACGGCTTGGTCAGATAATCCGTCGCCCCGGCCGCAAAGGCCCGGTCGATATAGTCGCGATCCGACATCGCGGTCAGCATGATGATCGGCGTCTTTTGGTAATCGCTGATGTTGCGCAATTCGCGGCAAAAGGTGACGCCGTTCACATCGGGCATCTGGATATCCAGCAGCAGGCAGTCAAAGGGCTTGTCCTGACGTTCCATCAACTGGATCGCATTCTCGACCGAAGAGGCGGTGGTCACGTCATAGGTTCCAAGCGCATTCAACGCAGTCTTGAGAAGCTCAAGAATGCTCGGCTCGTCATCGACGGCCAGAACACGGGTCTTCTTTTGTACTTTGTTCGCCATAAGAGGCACCTGTCCCACTACATTCTTAGGGTGCCAATATTGTTTAAAATTCTGTCCAAATTTGGGACCAACAGTGTCAGCCGGGTGAATTCAGCCGCTTTTCTGGTCGTGTTTTGAACAAGATTGGCGCGACAGCACGCGCCGCTTTTAACCCAAGGCGCGCTTTACAGGGCCAGGGTTTCGACCGCTGTGCGCACCGCCTGACGAAAATGGCGCACCAGCATCTTGGGTTCTTCCTCGGCACGGGTCATGATGCCGACGGGCCCGGCTGTCAGGGTGGTATCAATGGGAAGTTTGCGCAAAATCCCGGCCTCGACATCCGCCGCGATCACCCCTTCAGAGATGACCCAGATCGCATCCGAGGCGCGCACCAGCTCGCGCCCATAAGCCCCCGAAACGGTCTCGATACGGTTGGGGATGCGGGTCATGCCCTCGGCCATAAGCAAGCGATCCACCAGAGGACGAATCGCTGATCCCTCGGCCGGAAAGATCACCGGCCAGTTCTGAAGATCCCCCAGCCGCATGGCCTTTCCCAGAGGATGGCCGGGGCGCACCACGAATGCCACCGTTTCAATGTAAAGCTGCACAAAGGACACGCCCTTCATCGACGTCGGCGGCCCCATCCGTCCGACAACCAGATCCAACGCGCCACGCCGCAGCCGATCCATCAGAAACCCGTGCGGACCTTCTTCGAAGTAAAGCGTCGCTTCGGGCCGCAGCGCTCCGAATGTCTGGCTTGCCAGAGGCAGCACCCGCGCAGCAACCGAGGGCAGCGCCCCCACAGCGATGCGCGCAGGCCCGCCATCGCGCATCCGGGTCAGCCCGTTCAGCCCCTGCTCAAGCATGCTGAGGGCGCTGGCGGCGGATTGCAGGAAAACCTCCCCCGCCGGGGTCATGCGCACACCACCGCGATCGCGCTGCATGAGGGGGGTCTGGACCACCTCCTCCAGTTCCTTCAACGTCTTCGAGATCGCCGGTTGCGTCAGGTTCAACACCTCAGCCGCACGTTTGAGGCTTTTCTGACGGCTGATTTCCACGAAAGCCTGCAGGTGTCTGATCTTGATCCGCCGGTCCATATGCGCCTCATACTTTCCAATTCAGGCAACTGTATCAGCCATTTTTTCAATTTCCATACGTTTTTGATTCAGCAATAGTGACCCTCCAAGACACCAAGGGAGGCCATCATGCGCACTCAGGTTGCCATAATTGGCGGAGGACCATCAGGTTTGCTGCTGGGCCAGCTGTTGCACCGTCAGGGCATCGACACCGTCATTCTCGAGCGCAAGACCAAGGCATATGTCCTCAGCCGCATCCGCGCCGGGATTCTCGAGGTCGGCATGGTCAAGCTGATGCGCGAAGCCGGTGTGGGCGAGCGCATGGACCGCGAATGCTTTGTGCATGACGGAACCCTGATTTCCTATGGCGATGATCTGTTCGGCATCAACTTCAAGGAATACACCAACACCTCGGTGGTGGTCTATGGCCAGACGGAAGTGACCCGCGATCTTTACGCAGCGCGCGAGGCGGCAGGCGCGCCGATCATCTACAACGCCAGTGATGTGGCTATTCACGACGCGGATGGTCAAACCCCCCACATCACCTATCGCGTGGACGGCATGGAACAGCGGCTCGACTGTGATTTCATCGCGGGTTGTGACGGGTTTCACGGGATCAGCCGCCAGACCATCCCGCTGAGCGTGCGGCGCGAATATGAAAAGGTCTATCCATTCGGCTGGCTGGGGATCTTGTCGCAAACACCACCGGTGAATGACGAACTGATCTATGCCAGTTCGGAGCGTGGTTTCGCACTGTGCTCCATGCGCAATGCTAATCTCAGCCGCTATTACATCCAGTGTTCCCTGTCAGACAGTCCCGATGACTGGAGCGACACCGCCTTTTGGGACGAACTGCGCCGCCGCATCCCTGCCAGCCAGGCCGAAGCGCTGGTGACCGGCCCATCTATTGAAAAATCCATCGCCCCGTTGCGGTCTTTCGTGACCGAGCCGATGCGCTGGGGCCGTCTGTTCCTGTGTGGCGATGCCGCCCATATCGTGCCCCCCACAGGTGCCAAGGGACTGAACACCGCCGCCTCTGACGTGCATTACCTGTATCACGGGCTGGTGCAGCATTACCGCGACGGCGATGACGAGGGGATCGAGCGCTATTCCGAACGCGCGCTGGCGCGGGTCTGGAAGGCCGAGCGCTTCAGCTGGTGGTTCACCAATCTGATGCACCGCTATCCAGATCAATCCGAGTTTGATCTGAAAATGCAACAGGCCGAGATTGCCTTTTTGCGCGACAACCACAACGCTCAGAGCGTGATGGCGCAGAATTATGTCGGTCTGCCATACTGAAAGGGCCTGCGATGAATGAACGATATCAAAAGGGAATGCAGGTGCGCCGCGCAGTTCTGGGCGATGCGCATGTGAACCGGGCCGAGGCCGCCAAGACTGCCTTTGACGCGCCCTTTCAGGAGATGATCACCGAAACCGCCTGGGGCAACCTTTGGGCGAATGACCGGATCAGTGCGCGGGATCGATCGATGCTGACGCTGGCTCTCTTGGCCGCGATGGGCAATTTCGAGGAAATCCCCATGCATATCCGCGCCACCGCGCATACAGGGGCCAGCAAGACCGACGTTCTTGAGAGCTTTCAGCACGTGGCGATCTATGCCGGTGTGCCACGCGCCAACCAGGCGCTGAAACTGGCCAAGGAAACATATGCCGAAATGGAACGGGAGGATGCGTGCGATGCCAAAACAGGGTGAATTCTATCAGCGCGACCGGCAATGGCACCCGCCTGCCCTGGTGCGCGACTACAAGACATCTGTGACCCGCTCTCCGCAATATGCGCTGATCAGCCTTGAGAACACCGTCAGCGAGATCACCGGACCGACCTTTGGTCACAACGATATCGACCCGCTGGATAATGATCTTCTGAAGAATTTCGCCGCCCCCGGCCAAAGCCCTGTGGGCGAACGCATCATCCTTCATGGGCGCGTGCTGGACGAAAACGCACGACCCGTGCCCGGCACTCTGGTCGAGATCTGGCAGGCCAATGCAAGCGGGCGGTATCGGCACAAGAAAGACACCTATCTTGGCGCGCTTGATCCGAATTTTGGCGGCTGCGGGCGGACCTTGACGGATGAGAACGGGTATTACGTCTTTCGCACGGTCAAACCCGGTGCATATCCATGGCGCAACTGGATCAATGACTGGCGCCCGGCGCATATCCATCTTTCGGTCTTTGGCACCGCCTTTGCCCAGCGCCTGATCACCCAGATGTATTTCGAAGGCGATCCGCTGATCCAGACCTGCCCCATCGTGAAATCCATCCCCGATCCCAAGGCGGTCGAGCAACTGATCGCCCCGTTGGACAGGAATGCGACCATCCCCTTGGACAGCATCGCGTATAAATTCGATATCGTGCTGCGCGGGCGACGCTCGACCTTGTTTGAAAATCGGCTCGAGGGGAACTGAGCGGTTCCGGGACAGGCGGGAACCGGGGCTCCGGTTTCCAGATCCGACACAGGAGAGACAGAACATGCCACAACGCCTGGATTATCTGAAGGAAACGCCCTCGCAGACGGCCGGTCCTTACGTGCATATCGGCCTGGCACCCGGTGCCGCCGGATTTGAAATCTATAAATCCGAACTGGGCTGGGACATTGCCGGACCCAACGCCAAGGGCGAGCGTATTCGCGTCGAAGGGATCGTCATCGACGGCACCGGCAGCCCGGTGAAAGATGTGCTGCTTGAGGCCTGGCAGGCCAATGCCGCGGGCGTTTATGCGCATCCCGATGCGACCGGCGAGGTCGAGGACGGCTTTCGCGGATGGGGCCGCGTGATCACCAATTTCGAAACCGGGGAATGGGGATTTGATACCATCAAACCCGGCCCCGCCATGGGGCGCAACGGTCAGGTGCAGGCCCCGCATATCAACCTCTGGGTTGTGGCGCGCGGCATTAATGTGGGGCTGAACACGCGGCTCTATTTCTCGGACGAAGCCGAGGCCAACGCCACCGACCCGGTGATCAACACGATCGAGTGGGAACGCCGCCGGGCGACGCTGATTGCCCAGCGCAGTGATGACGGCGATGTGCCGGTCTATCGCTTTGATATTCGCCTGCAGGGCGAGGGTGAGACCGTGTTCTTTGACATCTGACGCCGTGCACGCCTGACAGCGCGTGCCCGGCTCAATAGCCGATGTCCTTGACCGCCTCCATCGACACATGGGTCGAACTGCTGCCCACATAGGGCAAGGCCGAGATCTTCTCGCCAAGAACCTGCCGGTATGCCTTGATATCCGTCGTGCGCACCTTGAGCAGATAGTCGAACGCACCGGCGATCATGTGGCATTCCTCGACCTCGGGCATCCGCTGAACTGCATCGTTGAACGCGCTCAGAGCGCGCTCGGTGGTGTCGGTCAGCTTCAACTCGACAAATGCCACGTGATCATGCCCCAGCTTGGCCGGGTTCAGAACAGCGCGAAACCCGGTGATATAGCCTTCTGTCTGCAACCGCCTCAGACGTGCCTGAGCGGGGGTTTTCGACAGCCCTATGCGTCGGGCCAGATCCGTCACGGGCAAGCGACCTTCCTGTGACAGAAGATTCAGAATCGCGATATCATATCGGTCCAGTTGACTATATTGACCTGCTTTGAGCCTCATCTGACCGCCTTTCGATCCAATCATTGGTCTATTGGCCTATCAGATATCCCAAATCAGGCACCTCGACCAAATGCTTTCTGGTATCTTTCGCCAACCCCAAGCCCTGAGGTGCCTCATGCAAACCCTAGACCAGATCCGCCACACGATCCGTGCCGATACGCTCCGCCCCGACAGCGAGATCCTTGCCCGGCTCATCGCCGACAACCCGATCGACGAAGATGTCCGCGCACAGGCAAGCCACCGCGCCGCCGATCTGGTGCGCGCGATCCGCAACGGCGACGACCCCGGACTGATGGAGGTGTTTCTGGCCGAATACGGCCTGTCCACCGACGAAGGCGTTGCCCTGATGTGTCTGGCCGAAGCCCTGCTGCGCGTGCCTGACACCGACACGATTGATGCGCTGATCGAAGACAAGATCGCGCCGTCCCATTGGGGTGAACATCTGGGCAAATCTTCTTCGTCTCTGGTGAACGCCTCGACCTGGGCCTTGATGCTGACCGGCAAGGTGCTGCAGGACGGCAAGGGCATGGCGGCTGTTCTGAAAGGGGCGGTCAAACGTCTTGGCGAGCCGGTGATCCGCACCGCAGTGGCGCGCGCCATGAAGGAACTGGGCGCGCAATTCGTGCTGGGCGAAACCATCTCGGAGGCCGTCAAGCGCGGCCGCAAGAAAGAAGCGCAGGGATACACGTTCTCGTATGACATGCTGGGCGAGGCCGCGCTTACCGCTGCCGATGCGCAGGAGTTTTATGACGCCTATGCCGATGCGATCACCCGACTGTCGCCCGAATGCCGCGATGCCGATATCCGCAACAACCCCGGTATCTCGATCAAGCTTTCGGCGCTGCACCCGCGCTATGAACTCGGCCAGAAGGCCCGCGTGATGCGCGAACTGGTCCAGAGCACCCTGACCCTGGCCCATATGGCCAAGGACGCAGGCATGGGCCTGAACATCGACGCGGAAGAGGCCGACAGGCTGGACCTGTCACTGGATGTGATCGAGGCGGTCCTGCGCGACCCGTCGCTGGCGGGTTGGAATGGTTTTGGCGTCGTGGTGCAGGCCTATGGCAAACGCGCCGCCCCGGTGCTGGACTGGCTTTATGCGCTGGCCGGTGATCTGGATCGCAAGATCATGGTCCGGCTGGTCAAAGGGGCCTATTGGGACACCGAGATCAAGCGCGCGCAGGTCGAAGGGTTGCCCGGCTTTCCGGTCTTCAGCCAGAAGGCCGCGACGGATATCTCGTACCTGTCCTGCGCGAAAAAGCTGCTGGGCATGACCGACCGGATCTATCCGCAGTTTGCCACCCATAACGCCCATTCCGTCGCCACCATCATCGAAATGGCCGAGGATCCAACCGCGTTCGAATTCCAGCGCCTGCATGGCATGGGCGAAGCGCTGCATGACCGCGTTCTGGCCGCCAATGCCACGCGCTGCCGGATCTATGCGCCGGTCGGAGCCCATAGCGATCTGCTGGCCTATCTGGTGCGGCGTCTTCTGGAGAACGGCGCGAACAGCTCGTTCGTCAACCAGATCGTTGATGAAACCGTCCCGCCCGAAACCGTGGCCGCAGACCCGTTTGATACCCTGCGTCCGGGATATGCCCCGGTCAAAGCCCCGGCAGATCTTTACGCGCCCGAACGGACCAACTCGAAAGGCTGGGACCTGCGCAACCCGATTGATCTGGCCGCCATCGAAGCCGCCCGCAGCCCATGGGCCGATTATCGCTGGGACGGCGGCCCGCTGATCGCAGCCCCTCTGGAAACCGGCGAAACCCTGACCGTCCTCAACCCTGCGGATGCCTCCGATACCGTTGGCGGGATCACGCTGTGTTCCAAGGCGGATGTCGAGGCCGCGCTGGAGGCCGCGCGCGCCTGGGATGCGACCCCCGCCGAACGCGCAGAAATCCTCACCCGCGCCTCTGACCTCTATGAGGCGCATTTCGGCGAGATCTTTGCCCTGCTCACCCGCGAAGCAGGCAAGACGCCGCTCGATGCCATCGCGGAGCTGCGCGAAGCTGTCGATTTCCTGCGCTATTACGCAGCGCGCAGCACCGGGCTTGACCACCCGGCGCGCGGCGTCTTTGCCTGTATCTCGCCGTGGAACTTCCCGCTAGCCATCTTCACCGGCCAGATCGCCGCCGCTCTGGCTGCCGGCAATGGCGTGCTGGCAAAACCGGCCGAACCCACGGCCCTGACCGCGGTGCTGGCCGTGGGCCTTTTGCACAAGGCCGGTGTGCCGGCCCAGGCGCTGCAACTTCTGCCCGGTCATGGATCGGTTGTCGGCGCGCGCATCACCTCGGACCCGCGTGTGGGCGGCGTGTGCTTTACCGGTTCCACCGCCACCGCGCAGGTGATCAACCGCGCGATGGCCGCTGATCTTGCGCCCACTGCCCCGCTGATCGCCGAGACAGGCGGGCTGAATGCGATGATCGTGGACAGCACCGCCCTGCCGGAACAGGCGGTCAAGGATATCGTTGTTTCGGCCTTTCAATCCGCCGGTCAGCGCTGCTCTGCCCTGCGGATGCTTTATCTGCAGGAGGATATCGCCCAACCCTTCCTCAGGATGCTCTATGGGGCCATGGACGAGCTGCGGCTGGGCAACCCCTGGGATCTGGCAACCGATGTGGGCCCCGTGATCAACGAGGCTGCACGGGCCGATATCGCAGGCCATATCGCGCAGGCCCGTTCGGAAGGGCGCATCCTCAAAGAGCTCGCGGCCCCCGCGACCGGAACGTTCATCGCGCCCACAGTGATCCGTGTGAACGGGATCGCCGACCTTGCGCGCGAAGTGTTCGGGCCGGTTCTGCACGTGGCCACCTACCGCGCGGATGATCTGGACCGCGTGGTCGATCAGATCAATGCGACCGGCTTTGGCCTGACCTTCGGCATGCACTCGCGCATTGACGATCGCATCGAGCAGGTCACCCGGCGTCTGAAGGCAGGCAACATGTATATCAACCGCAATCAGATCGGAGCCATCGTCGGCTCTCAGCCGTTTGGCGGCGAAGGCCTGTCGGGCACTGGCCCAAAAGCGGGCGGGCCAGCTTATGTCCCCCGCTTTGCAAGCGCCGAACGGGTGATTCATCCCGCAACCACCCGCACAAGCGGTGATCTGAAACCCATACAGGCCGCGATTGACGCTGCGCGGCCCGACCACGGGCCTCTGGGTACGATTTCACTGCCCGGTCCCACCGGGGAATCCAACCGCCTGTCCGAATTCGGGCGCGGGGTCATCCTGTGCCTTGGGCCTAACGCCAGCGCGGCGCGCGTGCAGATGCGCATTGCCGCCGCGAATGGCTGTGCCGCCGTCGGCATCGCACCGGGCCTGAGTGGTTCAGGCTGTGTGGATGGGCAGCTTGACCCGACAGCCCTTGGCGCGCTTGACGGCTTTGATGCGGTGATCTGCGAAGCCGAGGACGCCCTGCTGAGCGCGATCCGTATCGCTCTGGCCTCGCGCAGTGGCAAGCTGATCCCGCTGTTTGCCGAAACGGATCTGGCGGCACGCTGTCGGATCGAACGGCATATCTGCGTCGACACGACCGCTGCCGGAGGTAACGCCAGCCTGCTGGCCGAAGTCAGTTGAGATCATCGGCTTGGACCCGGCCCCGCAATGGGCTAGGTCCTGTCCAAGCCCTTCTCAGCCGGTATTCACAGCCATGACGACAGACCTGCTTGATCTGACATCCCGCGCGGGCCTGCCCGACGCCCTGCGCGTTCTGGCAAAGGAGTTCCCGCGCGAGGCCTGGCAGGCGCATGCGAACTATTCCCAGTTGATCGACTTCTGGCTGAACCGCCACATGATGTTTCGCAAACTGCTGACCCAGTTGAACACGGATGCCGAAGCCGCCGTGGATCGCAAGCTGGAGGCGCAGGCCTACAAGGCGCGGGTGCACCGCTTCGGCGGCATGCTGATCAATGAACTGCATGGGCATCACCAGATCGAAGATGCCCATTACTTTCCCGTCATGTCCGGTCTGGACGCGCGGGTTGCCAGCGGCTTTGACATTCTGGACAGCGATCATCACCTGATGGACGAAACGCTGCACGCTTTGGCGACGGGTGCGAACGCGCTGCTACAGGCCGAGGGTGCCGGATTTCACGACAAGACCGGCGCGTTTCATCACCAGCTTGATGCGTTCGGCGCGCTGCTGAACCGCCATCTGCTGGATGAAGAAGAACTGGTGGTGCCCGTTCTTCTCAAATACGCGCCCGAACAGTTTCGCTGATCACGCGGCACGCAACCCAAGCAGGGCGCGCGCCTCGGCGGGGGTGGCCACGGGGCGTTCATACTGGTGGCACAGATCCACGGTGCGCTGAACCAGAGCCGCATTCGAAGGCGCAAGGCTGTCCTTGTCCCAGCGGATGTTGTCCTCCAGCCCGGTGCGGCAATGCCCCCCCGCGGCGATACACCATTCGTTGACCACGATTTGCCCCTGCCCGATGCCAGCCGCACACCATTCTGCATCCGGCGCCAGACGGCCCAGTGTCTGCACGAAAAAGTCAAATGAGATCTTATCGACCGGCATCGCGTTCTTTACGCCCATGACGAACTGCACATAAAGCGGCCCCGTCAATCGCCCGTCACCGGCCATTTTGACGGCCTGAAAGATATGGCTGAGATCGAAGGCTTCGATCTCGGGCTTCACGCCATAGGTTTGCATCTCCGAGGCCAGCCAATCCACCAGATCGGGCGGGTTCTCATAGACGCGGGTGGGGAAATTGTTCGATCCCACGGTCAGCGAGGCCATGTCAGGCCTCAGGGGCAGCATCCCGCCCCGCTCCTTGCCGGCCCCTGACCGTCCTCCGGTCGAAAGCTGCACGATCATTCCCGGACAATGGGTTTCTATACCTTCCTTGAGCCGCGCGAACCTTTCGGGGTCCGAGGTGGGCGTCTGATCTTCCATACGCACATGGCAATGGGCGATACTGGCCCCGGCTTCGAAAGCGGCCTGCGTGCTTTCGATCTGCTCGGAGATCGTGATGGGCACGGCCGGGTTGTTCTCCTTGCGGGGAACCGACCCTGTGATTGCCACGCAGATGATGCAGGGTTTTGCCATGGGATGATACCTCGTGAGATTTTCTATTGGCAGTTGCTGCCTCAGTAATCTTTCTCGAGAAAGATGCCTATGCTTGATTCATTGTCCGAGCGCGTTGTTCCCCGCGCCGTCAGGCTGGGGCTGAGCGTCAGGTTCAGGTTGATCTCGGTCTCACCATCGGTCGAACTGGAAATGTCGGAATAGATATTCTCGGTCAGATACTTGCCCGCCCGCACAGTCGTCTCTCCCGTATCGGTGGTCGAGACATCCAGATCGTCCAAACCAAGGCCCTCGCGCACCCGGCCAAAGACCCCTGTGCCGCCTCCGGTCAACGTCGCAAGCGCGTCCGCGATCTGAAGCGCCTGCAGAGTCGAAATCTGGGTCAGATCGCGCCCGAAAAGGAAGCGAGACAGGATTTCGTCATCGGGTAGTTCGGGATTGGACGTGATCGTCAGTTTCGGCTCGGAGACTTCCCCTTCGATGGTAAAGATCACATCCGTGGACCCGGCCTGCGCGGCGGCTACGATGCGCATGAAGGGCGCGAGATCGCCCTGGGGTTCGATATATCCTTCGGTCAGATCCACCCGTTGGCCCAGGATGTTCAGCCGCCCCCGTATCAGATTGAAGCGACCGGATGGCACCACCTGATTGGCGTTGCCCCGCAAACGCAGCTCGCCGCCCATCTCGGCATCGAGGCCGCGTCCACGAATGAATATCCGCGAAGGTGCCGAGATCAGAACATCCAACTGATAGGGCGGGGCGTTGGAGTTCGCGCTGCCATCGTCTTCCTTCGGGATAAGTCCGGCATAATCGCGCGTGCGCCTGCCAGCCTCGCTTTCATTGACATGGATAAGTCCGGGCAGAGCCGCCGAAGACGCACCGGATGTGCTGGGCACCTGAACACCAATCTCGTCGAAAACAATCTGCCCCGCGATCCGAGCACCGCCAGTCAACGGACCGCTGACGCTCAGTTGCCCATTTGCCTTTGTTTCATAAAGGCCGGGTTCGATCAGGCCGACCTGCTGCAAAACGATCGTCAGGTCACCGGAAAACGGAGCGCTCAGGGTGATCGGCCCTGACACCTGAACCTGCCCTCCAGAAGAGACGCCAAGGCTGACCTGTGTCTGCGCCCGCCCACCGGACAAGGTGATGGTGCTGTCGATAGGCTGCAAGCCGATCTTTTGACCGGGCAGCGACATGAGCGCCCCGTTTGTCGACAGGGTTCCGCTCACGGAATTCAGCTCAAGCGGACCGTTGAGGCCCAGATCAAAGCGAAGCAATCCTTCGGCAATATTGGGTGACAGCCGAGCGTTCGCCAGCGCCAGCGGGGCCGCACCCGTGACCGTCAGATCCCCACGGCTTGCGTCCTGCGCAAGCGATCCGGCAACAGCTGCCTCCATGCCAGCGGGGCCCTGCAACTGGCTGTCGATCTGCCAGTCACCCCCGTCGGATGAAATGCGCCCCTGAGATGAGACCGCGCCGGGAAGGGCCGCGACCAGCACACCGATGTTCGGGATATCGACGCTGTATTCGATCCGGCTGCGATCGGGTGAAACCGAACCACTGACATTGGCCTTCAGGCGTGGCGCGTCAACTGACAGCGTGTTGACGGTGATCACCCCGGCCGCATCGCGCCGTGCATCCAGAACAAATCCGGCAGCCCCCGACAGCATCGTATCCAGTTCGACAATCTCAAGCACCAGATCGGTGGCCGTGCCCTCCAGACGGACCGCGCCCGTTTGCGCCCCGATATCCCCTTCGCCCTGCAGCTGGAGGTCGACGCCGCCTGCGACCGGCCGGTCCAAAGCCCAGGCATATTGCGAAAGATCACCAGAGGACATGGTGCCGGACAGCCGGGTCACGCCTGTCTCCTGGGGGGTGCGCACGGTTACTTTGGCCTGCGTGTCTCCGGGCAGCGAGGCCGAGAGATCCGCGTTCCAGGCTGTGCCTTCCTGATCAAAGACCACAGCAAGCCTGCCCTGCCCCGACATATCGGGATGGATGATCGAGGCATCCTTCAGCAGCGCGTCGATCTCTCCGCTGTTCTTGCCGGTGGTCAGCGAGGCATTTCCGGAAATCTCGGATTGCGGCGTCGCGATATCAAAGAGGTCAAGATATGTGCCCGTAGCGTCGCGCCGCGCCTTGACGTCAAGAGAGCCCACGCCCGCAATCAGGGGATCCACCTGTGACAAGCCAACGGCCAGATCTTCAGACGTCCCGGCAATCTCAAGATCGAACGCACTGTCCAGCGGCGTGACATCGCCCGTGACATCCACGCGCACGGCCCCCGAGATGGTTTGCCCCGCGACAGCCGCAAACCGGCTGAGATCAGAAGCGGTCAAGGTCAGGTCGCTGGTGATGACAGGGCTCTGGCTGCCCTCGGGCAGGTCGACCTGAACATCACCGGTCAGACCATAATCTCCGCCCGACAGATCAAGGTTGCTCAGGCGGAACGGCGCATCTTCTTGCAAGGCGAAGGTAAAACTCGCAGCCAGAGCAGAACCCACCGCGCGCGTCAGATCTTCATCGCCCAGATCCAGTCCGGTCAGATCAAGCGCTATGTCGCCGCCTGCCTGCCCGATCGCGACCCCATCGCCGGTGCTGATCGTGCCGTTGCCGCTCATGCGTGCCCCGCCCAGCGCAAAGCCGTCGCGGGTGAGCGTGTCTACCAGCAGATCCAGCCGCCATTCATCGCCCTGTGCCGCGTCAAAGGCGAAGGTCAGATTGGCGCGCTCCAGCCGAGTCTCGGGACCGGGAATTGACAAAAGCACGCTTTCGCCCTCGGGCGGTGTGATAGAGGCCCGCAGATCAATCCGTTGCGGCCAGGCCTCGGGGTCAAGCGTGATCTGACCATTGATGTTGAGCGCCGCCGAGTTGAGGGCGAGGCGGTTGATATCCAGCCCCCCCTGATCCGAGCGCAGGGCACGAATGTCGAGCGAAACCTCGGAGCCGAAGAACGAGCGGTAATCGGGCTGCAGAAGCGGGCGGATATCGCCGGCCAGTTGGGCAGAGAACATCTGTTCGCTCAGCCCCGCATCCGATTGGGTTGTGCCCAGTTCGACCGCGCCGCTGAGGCGATCCACACCTTCGGTCTGCAAGGCGATCTGGGCGATGAAATCACTCAGCGGGCCTTCTCCTTCGATCCGCAGGTCCACTGGCGGGCGATCCGGCAGATCAATCAGATTGGCCACGATACCGTCCGCATCTTCCGAGAGGACAAAGGACAGGGACAGGATTTCCGTACTGTTGGCATAGCTGCCATCCAGAACGAATGTCCCGCGCCGTTCGTCAATGCGTGCAATGTTCAGATCGACAGCACCTTCGCCTTCGGCCAGCGAGGCCGAGCCCGTCATGCTGACGACGGCAGCCTCACCGAACACGGGTTCGCTGATGCTGACCCTGTCGATTCTGACCTCGCCGATCTGGATCGACACCGGCAGTTCGGGCAGGGAAAACTGCGTGGCTTCGGGCGGCGGAAGCGAAGGCAGGGCAAAGCCTTCGTCCTGCTCGGGTTCTTGCTGTGCCGAGGGCAAGCGCGTCAGTGTCACAGAGGCAGCAGTCAGGCTGTCCAGTTCAAGCCGACCGCGCAACAAGGCCGCACGGCGCCAGTCAAGCTGGGCATCGCTCAAGGTGAGCCAGACTCCTTCGGCATCCGAAATCGTCAGTTCTTTAAGTGTCGCGGTCGAGCTGAGCGCACCCTGAAAGCCGGTGATGCGCACCTTGCGGCCATCGCCGGACAGCGCGTCCTCGATGGTGCGCTGAACAAACCCGCGATCCGCGTCATCTTGTGCCTGCGCAGGCAGGCTCGCCGGAATCAGCAGGGCGCAAAAAGCAATGGATCTTGCAAGTTTCAAAACGCCTGTCCTATCCCGATGTAGATCTGAACACCGTCCCCTGTCGTGCCTTGCACGGGCGCTGCGACATCCACACGCAGGGGTCCGATCCCGGTATTGTAACGCAACCCGACCCCAGCGCCTGCATGCCAATCGCCTGATCCGTTCACAAAGCTGTCCGACCCGATGAACCCGGTATCTGCAAACACGACTGCTCCGATGCTTTCGGTGACGCTTGTGCGCAGCTCGAGCATGGTTCCGAGAAAACTGCGCCCGCCAACCTGACCGTTGATCCCGGGCAAGCCAACGCCAAGCGACTGATAGGGCTGGCCGCGCACGGTGCCACCGCCGCCGGAATAGAACAGAAAGTCAGGGTATGTTTCCGTAAGTGAGGACCCGAGGATCGAGCCCCACTGCACGCGTCCGGCAATCACGGCACGGCCACCCGCGATGCTGCGATAGCCGCGCGCATCCGCATAAAACCGCGCCCCCGAGGCGGTGCCGGAAAACCCGACATAGGGCGTGACCTCGACCCGCAGGAATGTCCCGGTTGTTGCATCAAGCGGATCATCGCGTCGATCCCACGAGACGACCGCGGGAAAGGACAACATGCTGAAATAGCGCTCACCGAGGGCAGTAACAGTCCGCGAGCGCAGGAGCGATGCGGCCAGTTCTGCTGAGATCCCGGCGCGCGCATACCAGACGATCCCCCCGGTCAGTTCAAGCCGGTCCAACGCATAGAGCGGATCATCAACGCTTTCCAGTTCGGCCTGCGCGAACACATCCACATCCGCACGCAACAGCGCAGGGAAAGTGAGCCGGGTACTGAGCAGATAGTCGATACCGCTTGTTTGCGCCCCGATCTGGTTGATTTCCGCTTCGACGCGCAGGTTCTCCGCGCCGCCAAAAATGTTGCGGTGCATCCAGAAGCCCGTCAGGTCGAGCCCTTCGAACGACGTCAGCTCGGCACCGACACCGAACCGGCGGGGTTTGCGGTCGACCACAGTCAACTCCACATCCATCGAGCCGTCGGGTTCCACCTCGCCTTCGCGCAATGACACCGAGGCGAAGGCACCCGTCCGGCGGAGCCGGGTCGCGACAGCGGACATGCGATCCGGAGAAAACTCCCTACCCCCGGGAAAGCCGGCGATCCGGGCCATCGCCTCACGTCGCACCGCGCTATCGCCTTTGATGATCAGATCTCCAAAGCGCACCTTGGGACCGGGGATAATCCGCAGATCCGCTGACAAGGTATTGGCCGCATGATCCGCCACGATCCGTTGATCGCCCTGCTGGGCCTTGGCATAGCCAGCTTCGCGCCAGCCAACCACCGCCGCCTGGCTGGTGACCCGGATCACCGTTGCAAATGCGGGCTCACCCGGCGCAAATCCTTCCGGCGGGGCATCGCCCGATGCCAACGGAGCAACCGAGGTCTGACCAAACCGGAACTGCGGACCCGGATCGACGGACATCTCGATACTGCGGATTTCGCCGGGCAGGGAAACAAGGGACAGCGAGGCGACTTCTCGCCCATCCACGCGGATGCGCACCACGCCGCTGTAATACCCATAGGCATAGAGCGTTTCGATGAAGCGCTTGTAATCGGCCAGAGCAGCGGAAACCAGATCGGCGGATCCGGTTTGTTCCTGTTCGATTGCAACCAGGGTCAACGACGCGGCGCGCAGATCCCGGGTGAGGTCTTCGTCTGCGCTGGCAACATTCAGCGCGACATTCGGTGCCGCCTGGAGCGGCGCAGAAAGCAACACCAGCCAGGTCACTCCCATCAACACCCGGGAAAGGAAACCTGATCGGCTCATTCTTCGAAATCCCTTGCCCGGCGCAACAATGACATCCCCCGAGTCTGCCCTGCCGCCCGGTTGCTGTGCAACCGGAATTATGGGCCCTTTGGCCCCTCAATCGATACAACAGCAGCTATATGTTGATCAAGAGCGGGCGCTTTATACCAGATCCACGGCAGATCAGCCCTGGGGCACCAGCGCAAGCGCGCGGATCGGCGAACCCGTTCCCTGCGCGATCTTGAGAGGCGTCGCGATCAGGATCGCGCCCTTTGGCGGCAGTTGATCCAGATTGCACAGGCTTGCCAGACCGAAACAATTGTCGCGGTGCAGATAGTTATGCGCCGGGTAAGGCGGGCTCATCTTGCCGGCCATGCCCGCATCGGTGCCGATACATTGGGTCCCCCAGCCGACAATGCCCCTGGACAACAGATAGTCCATGCACCCCGTGGTCGGGCCGGGGCTGTGCGAGCCATCCTCATGCGGATCCGGGTCGTCATTCAGAAACGCCTCTGCGTCAGTGGCGCGGGCGTCCCAGTCGGTGCGCATGACCACCCATTCGCCGGGATTGATGGCTCCGTGTTCGCGTTCCCAGGCTTTCACATGGTCGGCCGTCAGCAGGAAATCGGGATCGGCGGCGGCTTGCGACGAGCAGTTGATCACGTTGACCGGAGCCACAAGACGCTGCACATCCAGAGTGT
Organism: Aestuariivita sp.; assembly: GCF_049276915.1. Taxonomy (NCBI): domain Bacteria; kingdom Pseudomonadati; phylum Pseudomonadota; class Alphaproteobacteria; order Rhodobacterales; family Paracoccaceae; genus Aestuariivita; species Aestuariivita sp. The sequence goes on from NZ_JBASXK010000108.1 coordinate 19,592, forward strand.
CGGTCGCGCCGTCCTGGAAATCCTTGCCGGTGATCCAGTGATTGGGGGCGTCGAAATGCGTGCCGGAATGCTCGCCCAGTTTCAGCCAGTTCCAGGCAAAGAACGGGCCATCGGCGTCATATTCGCTGATCCGGTGGATCTCGACCTTGGGGGTGTTCCTGGCAAAATCCTCGGGCAGGCGCAGGATGGGTGTTTCAGGGCCCAGTTCCGCAGTGCAATCGACGATTTTCACCTGCCCCGCCAACAACAATGCGCCAAGCGATCCAAGCAGGTCCGCCGAACTGGTCTGCGCTGTCGCCCCGTCGCAGAGTGCCGCGGACCCCCGCCCTGCAAAGCGGCGCTTGCGGCGGCTCATGGTGTCTTCGGTGATGTCGAACACCGCGTCGATCGTGTCTTCGCCGGTCACGTTTCCCGGCGACAGTCGCATCAGGTGACCACGAAAATCGACCGAGTATCCTTCAACCCCAAGCGCGCCCGTGATCGCCGCCGCCTCTGGCTTGTCGGGAAAGCGCAGCATGACCGACCCGCCACGCCGATCCGCATCGCGCGGGGAATGCAGCGCCAGATCCAGCGCATCGGCGCGCGCGATGATCCGATCCACCAGTTTGCGGTTCCAGGCGGCAAGCTCTGCATGATCCTGTTGCGCATGCCAGCGCAGCGCCGGAAGCGATGCCAGTGCAGCCATTGAACCGGGCGTGCCGCTGTCAAAGCGGCGGATATCGGGGGCGTATTCGAACTTGTCCAGGTCCCATGAAAACGGATTGTTCTGCGAGAACCAGCCGCGCCCTTCGGGCTCAAGCTCACGCACCAGGGATTTCTCGACATAAAGCATGCCCGCACCCGGCGTGCCGCACATCCATTTCAGCGATGTGGACAGCACGAAATCGACTTTGGGGTTCATCGCATCAAACGGGATCAGCCCGGCGGCCTGAGTGATGTCCACACCGATCAGGCTGCCCATCTTGCGGCCATGGGCCACGAGCGACTCAAGATCGACACGCGCCGAGGCGGTCGAGGTCACCCAGGTGATCAGCGACAGCCCGACATCCGGGCCCCAACGCTCCAGAAAATCTTCCTGACGCACCCAGCTTTCGCCTGCGCGCATCGCCACCGTGTCAAGGGTGAACCCCATCTTCGCCGCCAGACCCACCAGCAGAAAATGCAGCGAGGGGAAACAGTCGGCAGCGATCAGCACACGTTTTCCCCTGAGCATGCCTTCGGGCAAGGCGCGCATCAGTTTGTGCAGCCCGTCCGTGACGCTTTCGCAAGTGGTGGTAGACCCTTTGGGCACATTGATGATGCGGCGCCAGTAGTCGATGAAATCCTGCCGCTTGAGCAGGACATAGCCCCATTGCTTGTCGTTCGGGGCGGCCCAGACCTTGGAAAACTCGGCCATGGCGTCGGACAGTTCCTGCTCCTTGCCGGGATACATCCCGATGGAGTGATACAGGAAATAGCCAGAATGCGCAGAATTGGTCAGCATGACGGTATCCGGTCTGAGGGAGGGTTGAGCCGTGTCAGGCTATCAAGGCAGTATCGTCCGTGTCGAGGGGGATCAGAGCGCCATACGGTCCGCAGCGCTGCAGCGGTTCTGATGCCCTGCGCCGCGAAAAACACCCCGAACGACATGTCCGGGGTGCCTAGGAGGTCAATGTTCAGGCCTTAACGGAACTGAACGGTCTCGAACTTGCCGTCCTTGACGATCACCTGGCGGTAGTTGCCCGCCGATTCACCGGGTCCGATCAGCTCGACCGCTGATGCACCCACGTAATCGATCTCACCGCCGTCCTTGAGGATCTGCAGCGCCTTGGCCAGTTCACCGGGATAGATCCGCTCGCCCGGCGCATTGGCCACGGCCAACACGTGATCCTTCAGCGCACCGCTGTCGGACGACCCTGCCGCCTGCATCGCCAGCATGATCAGAGCCGCCGCATCATAGCTTTCCGGGGTGAACGGCGAAGTGCCGTCGAAACCGGCGGCGGCTGCCATCTCGGAATAGATCGCAGTGCCGGGGCTGTCGGTACCGGCCACCTGACCGAACGAGCCATTCAGAGCATCGCCAATCGTCAGGATGTTGTCGCCGATCATACCGCCGGGCAGCACAAAGCGATCCCATGCGCCGGTATCAAGCGCACCTTCGATGATGCCGCGACCGCCCTGATCCAGATAGCCGGCAACCACAAGGATTTCACCGCCGGCAGAGGCCAGTGTCGCGACTTCTGCCGAGTAATCGGCTTTGCCGTCCTCGTGGCTGATGCTTACGGTAACCTCGCCGCCCGCCGCTTCGAATGCGGTGCGGAAGCTGTCGGCAAGACCTTTGCCATAGTCATTGTTGGTATAGGTCAAGGCGACGGATTTGATGCCTTCTTCCATGAGGATATCCGTCATGACCTGACCTTCGCGCGCATCCGACGGGGCAGTACGGAAGAACAGGCCATTGTCCTCAGCCGTGGACAGGGCCGGGCTGGTGGCCGAGGGGGAGATCATGACGATCCCGTTGGCAACCGCCACGTTCTGCAAGATCGCGCCGGTAACGCCCGAACAATCCGCACCGACAATCGCGTTGACGCGGTCGGATGTGATCAGACGTTCCGCCGCCGCCGTCGCCGCCGCCGAGTCGATGCAGGTCGAGTCGCCGCGCACCGATGTCACCGTCGCGCCGTCCAGCAAAAGGCCGCTGTCCGTGACTTCCTGCATGGCCATTTCCGCTCCGGCCGCCATCGGGCCAGTGAGCGATTCGATAGGGCCGGTGAAACCGAAAATGATGCCCAGCTTGATGTCTTCCGCCATCGCAGCAGGGGCGAGCAAAGCGGCAACCGCGCTTGCAGCCAGTAGTTTCTTCATGAGTTACTCCCCGTTATTTGAATTGTGCAGACACCTTATTACACGCCTGCAAAGAGTAAAGGATTCTGCGTTCCCGCAGTTTTGCACCGATGGTTTGGGCGGAAAATTCGGGCTGTATGCGGATTTCGTGCCCTCAGGCGCTTTGCAGGGCATAGACCAGCGATCGTGTCTTGCTCAGGGCCGTGGCGGCCTGCTGCAACTGAAAGATCGTCTCGGCTTGCTTGCCGGCAAGATCCGTCAGGGACAAAGGCAGGGTCGACCCCAGAACACCGCGCACCTGCGAGGGCGGGCCGATGGGCACCGCGATCCCGCAGATTCCGGCCTCGTATTCGCCGTTCACCACCGACACCCCGCTGGCGGCGATGCTGTCGATCTCGCGCGCCAGCACGGCGCGATCAAGGCAGGTCTGTTCGGTGAACGCATCCAGCGGCAACTCGGCCAGCAACGCCGACCGCTCCGACCCGGGCAGCGAGGCAAGGATCATCCGCCCGACCGCCGTGGACAGCAGCGGCAAGGTGCTGCCCACGGTCAACCCGAAGGAAATCCGCGCATCCACCGTTGACGAGTTTGCCACATAAAGAGCGCGGTCTCCATCACGCACAGCCAATGTGATCTCGCCGCCCACACGTTCGGAAAACGCATTGAGAACCGGCTGAACCGCATGCCCGATATCCTGCGCGGCAAGAAAGCTGCCGCCCAGTGTCAGAACCCGCGGGGAGAGTTGAAAGACCCGATCCACCTGCACCATGAAGCCCGCTTGGGTCAGGGTAAGGCACAAGCGGCGCACCGTGGCCCTGTCCATGCCGGTGCGCTTGGACAATTCGGCCAGCGTCATGCCCGCAGGCCCGTCCCGATAGGCCATCAACAGATCAAGCCCCTTCATGAAGGCAGTCGAAATGTTGCGGTTCTGCATGGCGCGAATTCCTTCGGGATCTCTGTGGATATTAAAGGATGAGGCGTTGACGACAACTCAAAACACCCCCTAATGTGCGTATAACGGACATATTGGTCACTTATGCGCCTCTCCTGAAGAGGTCAGAAGGAGCAGATGACATGATCAGCCAGGAACTCAACGATCAGATTACCTTGGTGGACGCAGGCAAGCCCGCCGGAGAAGTGCTGCGCCGCTACTGGCAACCGGCTGCCCTGGCAGATGAGTTGAACGGCCCCCGCCCGGTGGTGCCTGTGACCCTGCTGGGCGAAAAGCTGGTTCTGTTTCGCGATGAAGACGGCCAGATGGGCCTGATCGGGCGTCACTGTCCGCACCGTGGCGCTGATCTGTGCTATGGGCGGCTGGAAGACAACGGTCTGCGCTGCCCGTTCCATGGCTGGCACTTCAACCGCGACGGCCAATGCGTCGAACAACCCGGTGAACCCGAAGACTCGCGCATGCACGAGAGGATCAAAACCGCCTCATATCCGGTGGTTGAAAGAAACGGGATCATCTTTGCCTATATGGGTCCCGGTGCGCCCCCCGACTTTCCGAATTTCGACTGTTTCCGCGCACCGGACACGCATGTCTTTGCCTTCAAGGGAAAATGGGAGTGCAACTGGCTACAGGCCATGGAGGTGGGTATCGACCCCGCCCATGCCTCGTTTCTGCACCGTTTCTTGCAGGACGAGGACCCTGCCGACAGCTATGGCAAACAGTTCCGCGACACCGCTGGCAGCACCGACATCCCGATGACCAAGGTGCTGCGTGACTATCCCCGCCCCAAGATCGAGGTGGAGGAAACCGAGTTCGGCATGAAACTGACCTCGCTGCGCCATATGGAAGGCGGCATCACCCATGTGCGTATCACCAACCAGATCTTTCCCGAGGCGATCTGCATCCCAATCAGCCGCGAGATGACAATCACCCAGTGGCACGTGCCGATCGATAACGAGAATTGCTATTGGTATTCGATGTTCACCAGCTTTGATGCCCCCGTGAACAAGACCTTGATGCGCGAACAACGCCTCAGGGAACACAGCCTGCCGGACTATGCGCCGCTGAAAAACAGCCGCAATCAATACGGATACAACCCCGATGAACAGGCGCGTGAGACCTATACAGGCATGGGTCTGGACATTAACGTGCACGATCAGTGGGCGGTGGAGAGCATGGGCGCCATTCAGGATCGAACGCAGGAACATCTGGGGCAGACCGACGTGGGGATCATCCGCTATCGTCGGATGCTGCGCGCCGCGATCCAGAATCTGGCCGAGGGCAATGAAGGGGCGCTGCCCATGCGCGGCAACCGTGACCTGACGCAGATCGTCGGGCCCTTGTCCAACGATACGATCACCGATCAGGCCGACTGGGCCGAAGCCAGCCGCGCCGCGGATGAAGAACGGCGCGCCGCCTGTCCCTGGGATGCCCGGGTGTGAGCGCGGACAGCGACCTTCACGCCAGGCTGAGCGCCGGATTTCTGGCCCGAAACGGGCTATTGTCATATCAGGATCAGGCCAAGGCTGCGGCGGTGATCGCAGGGGTTGAGGCCGACGGGATCGAGACCATAAGGGTGCTGTTTGCCGACCCTCATGGCATTCTGCGCGGCAAGACGATCACGCAGGAGGCCCTGGTTTCGGCCTTTACCGCGGGCATTCGCGTACCATCCACCTTGTTGCTCAAGGACACGGCCCAGCGCACGGTCTTTCCTGTCTGGGCCGAAGATGGCCCCGCCCCGATGCGCGGCGCGGGCGACGTGGTGCTTGCCCCGGTTCCCGATACATTCCGCGTGCTGCCCTGGTCGCCGCATTCCGCGCTGATCCATTGTGGTGTGGTCGAAACCTCGGGGGTTCCGGTATCCTTTGCGGCGCGCAGCGTGTTGCAACACGCGATGGATGCTCTGGCCGATCGTGGATTGCGCGCCGTGATGGGGCTCGAGGTCGAGTTCCAGATCTTCCAGGTCATCGATCCGGCGCTGGAGCATGCCGATACCACCATGCCGCCACAGCCGCCGCGCACGCGGGCGCTGACCCAGGGCTATCAGTACCTGTCGGAAACCCGCTACGGCGAAGTGGAAGACATCCTCGATCTGTTACGCTGCACCGCGCAGGACTTTGGCATGCCCGTGCGCAGCGTCGAGATCGAGATGGGCCCAAGCCAGTTCGAATTCACCTTTGCACCCGCCGATCCGATGTCGGTGGCAGATATGGCGGTGAATTTCCGCACGCTGGTCAAGGAAGTGTGTCATCGCAAAGGATTGCACGCATCCTTCATGGCAAAACCGAACCTGCCCAATGCCGCGGCGAATGGCTGGCATATCCATCAGTCGATCTCGGATCCCGAAGGCAACAACCTGTTTGCCCCCGAACAGGGCGAGACGCTTTCGCCCCTGGCCAGTGCCTGGATTGCCGGGCTTCTTGAGCATGCAGCGGCCTCGTGCATCGCCACGACACCGACAGTGAACGGGTACAAACGCTATAAACCCTATGAGCTTGCACCCAACCGCATCGGATGGGGCACCGACAACCGGGGGGCCATGGTGCGTGCGCTGATGGATGTGGGCGATCCGGCGTCCCGGGTGGAAAACCGGGTGGCAGACAGCACGGCCAACCCCTATTTCGCGCTGGCCTTCCAGATCCTGTCCGGGCTTGATGGTCTGACCAAGGGGCTGAACGCGCCGGCACCGCTGACGCGGCCCTATGACGACGGTGCCGAACTGCTGCCCACCAGCTTGCTGGAGGCGATCGGGCATTTCGAAGCCTCACCGCTCTATCGCGATATGCTGGGGGATGATTTCGTCGACTATCTCTCCACGCTCAAACGCGCCGAGTGGGAGCGCTATGCCATGACCGTTTCCGATTGGGAGCAGACCGAGTATTTCTCGACCTTCTGAGCCTTGCCGCCACTGTATCAGATCTGTGAGCGGCCTAATTTCTCTTCAAGAACATGACGTTGCACCTTGCCGGTGGTTGATCGCGGAATGTCGGAATCCTGGATGAGAATGATCCGCTTGGGCCGTTTGTAGCGGGACAGATGACTGGTGCAATGCTCCTGAAGCGCGGCGGGATCAAGGGTGTCCTTGGGCACGACAAAGGCCACCGGAACTTCGCCCCAGGTGGCGTCGGCCTGCTTGACCACGATGGCCTGAGCGACGCCTGGGTCGGTAAGAAGAACGGCTTCGATTTCAGCGGGATAGATGTTCTCGCCGCCCGACTTGATCATGTATTTCTTGCGATCCACATAGTCGAGCGTGCCGTCCGGGTTGCGGCGCATGACATCGCCCATGTGGAACCAACCGTTGCGGAAATCCTTCAGGTTCGTGGTGTCTGCGTTCCAATAGCCACTGAACAGCGTGGGCCCGCGCAGGGCGACTTCGCCGGGCGTGCCGGGAGCAACATCGATGTCATCGTCGTCCACAAGGCGCAGTTCACACATGGCAGACTGCTTTTTCGACAATGATTTCGGTAGCTTACCAATTTCCAGAAAGCTGGCAGAGGCCGGAGGCAAGCCGGTTTCGGTCGAGCCGAAACTGTTGAAATAGGGTGCATTCAACAGGGCTGTGACCTCGGCGATATCCTCGGGCGGGACCAGATCGGCCATGGCTCCGCAGGCGACAAGACCGCGTGCACGGGCCCCTTTCTTACGCCAGTCGTCGATGAATCGCCGCACCATTCCCGGCAGCAGAAAGAACAGGCCTGTTTCGTTTTCTGCAAGAAATTCTATCATCTTTTCAGGCTGATAGCCGTCAACGACATGCACCGTACCGCCCCGGATCAAACTCGCCAGAGAGTGATCCGTCGAGGCCATGTGATAAAGCGGGGCCCAGGCGCAGAATGTGTCCTGTCGCGGCAGTTGGAGTTCCGAGGCGAAGGACATCGCCCGCGCGATCAGGGCGCGGTGGCTGATCAGGGCCCCTTTGGGCAGGCCAGTGGTGCCGGATGTGTAAAGGATGATGAGGCCCATCTCGGGATCAAGATCGCAAACGGGCGCTTCCGGCGACGCCTGGGAAAGCTGATTTTCATAATCTTCTCCAATGGTTATCCGATCAACAGACGGAATATCCAGCGCCGCCAGCTGATCGCTCAGAGCGGGCTCGACAAGGATCAGATCGGGATTGACCAGGGTGATGCAATGGGCCATTTCGCGCTTGGCCAGGCGCCAGTTCAGGGCGGCGACGATCAGGCCCGCCTTTGCGGCGGCCAGTTCGAGTTCAAGATACTCAAGACGGTTGCGCGACAGGATGGCAACCCGCGCACCCGCGCCAAGCCCCTGATTCAGAAGAACATTCGCAAGCCGATTGGTGCGCTCTTCCAGCTCGCGATAGCTCATCCGACGTGCCCCGTCCACGATGGCAAGGTGATCCGGGCTTGAGGCGACCTGTTGCGAAAAGAGACCTGCGATCGTTGCGACGCCCGAGCGCGCGATCAGCGACTGTGCCGGATTTTGCCGAGTTTTGTCCATTTTGTACCACCCTGAGAGGCCCGGTTGGCCGTTTTGTACCACCCTGACCAGAGTTTTTTCGATCTTCAAGCGGGCGCGCGACATGCCTGTGCTTCATCCCGTGACCCGCGCGCGCTAAGCTGTGGGAACAGTAAAGAACAAACGGGCAGATCTCATGCAGGTTCTGACGCAAATTGCTCTGGGCAGCGCGATCTTGCTGCTGTGCACCAGTACCCATCTGATTGTGGGCTGGAGGATCATTCTGTTCGTGCGCCGCTCCAAACAGTTGGCGGGCACACCGGCTCCGGCTGAATTGCTCAGGACGATTTCGATCTTCGTGACGGCGCTGCTGCTTTCGCATACGCTGCATATTTATTTCTGGGCGGCCGCGCTTTGGCTGATGGGGGCGCTACCGGGGTATGAACAGCCGCTGTATTTCTCGCTCGTGACCTATACGACGCTTGGATATGGCGACGTGACGCTGGGCGTGGATCACCGGATCTTCGGTGCCATGGCGGCGGCTTGTGGAATCCTCATGTTCGGGATCACCACGGCCTTTGTCGTCGGCTTTCTGACCCGTGTGATGGGTGGAAAGCTGGACTGAGTCCGATCCGAAAGAGGGCTCAGGAATCGCTGTCTTGCGCGGTTTCGGGTGCCGGCGCGGGTTCGGGCGCGGCGGCCGGGGCATCCAGCGGCGAGGGTCTGGGTTCGGGGCGGCGATCCTGCACGGCCTGACGTTCCTTTTCGCTGGCGTAGCTGTGGATGCTGCGAATGCTCCATTCCACGGCGTCGCGCATCACGTCGCCCAGTGCTTCGTCAAAGGCGGCTGCAACATCGGCGGCTGCATCGCTGGCTGCGGTTGCATATTCGTTGAACGACCGTGAGGCAAAGATCCGGTCCACATCGGCGTCGACGATCTTGACGCTGATCTGCACCTGAATCCGCAGCGGTGTTTCGGCTGTGGCATTTGCTGGCAGGCTGGCCTGAAACTCGCGGATATTGGAGGTGATGAAGTAATCCGCCCGCAGGCCGATCCCCGAGCCACCCACGGCGGGCACGCGGTTGGAATTCTCGAAGCTTTCGATCAACAGCGCCTGCACGAACAGCGGAACGCGGTCGACCCAGCGCGCGCCGGGCAGGTACTGCACGCGCAGCGCGGATGGCTGAACCGCGATCTGGTCGGTGTTGACGGCGGCGGTGGCGGTCGGCACTTCGACAACAAGCTGTTGCGAGAGGTTGGGCAAACCCGACGAGAAGGTGCTTTTGGGCGTGAGGGCATAAAGCTCACTTGGAGTGGCGGCGGATTCAAGTCGCTGCAGACCGCTGCATCCCGTCAGGCTCAGGATCAGAGCCAGACCAACGCCGCAATGCCGCAAGGATAAGGTCATCGTTGGAACTCCGAATTGGTTGTGCCCAGAAGAAACCGGGCCGGATCGCGTTCGACACGGTCCACCAGCCGGTCGAGGCTGGACACCAGAAGGCGGGCTTCTTCGGTCAGGCGCGTGAACTCGGCCAGCCCGAGGCGCAGGAAGTCCGAGACCTGCCGGCTGTTGCCAAGGACCAGATCATCCAGCGTCCCGAGGAAGGAGGCCGCGGATGTCGAGGCCGAGCGGACTTCCACCGCGACTTCGGCAAGATCGCGGGAGGCGGATGTGACCGAGGTGGAAAACACATTCACGGCCTCGCGCAGATCGACAATGATGCCGTCGACCTGCGTGTTCAGGATATCGTTGATCCCGGCAACGGTCTGTTGAGCGGCGATCAGGGTGCTGTCGGCCGTGTCCATCGCGCGGGTGACCGCGTCCAGCGTGTCATTGGCACGTGCAAAGGTCTCATTGGCCCCCTCAAGGGCCGTGGTGCCGCTGGAGGCCAGCCCTTCGAATTCAGTGACAGCGGTGCTGACGTCGGTGCCAAGCTGGTCGATCACGCGATTGGCCGTGTCGGCCACGGTGCGGATATCCGTGACGATACCCGGCAGGTCGTTCTGGGCAAAGGCCGTCACCTCGTCGAATGTGGTGGTCGCCGAGGACAGGGTCTCGGTCGCGGTGCTGAGCGTGGTATCTGCCGTGTCCGCCAGCGAGTCCAGCCGGCTTGAGAAGGCGGCGACCTCTTGCGCGGCGGCACTGAGATCGGCCGAGAGGGTTTCAAAGCTTTCCAGCGCCGCATCCAGACGCTCGGTGGCGCTGGCGGCGTTTTCAAGGATGGCGCTGATGGCATCGCGGTTTTCGTCGCTGAAGACGGCATTCACATCTTCAAGCAGGACTACCGCCTTTTCCAGAAGCAGCGGCGCGCCTTCGAACACCGACTGCAGGGCGCTGCGCTGCGAAGGAATTACCGCCCCCTCTGGCAGCGGCAACGAGGCGGTCGAGCCGCCCGACAGCGCCACATAGCTGACGCCGGTCACGCCCTGGCTTTGCAGCTCGGCGACGGTTTCGGAATTCACCGGCGTCTCTGCGCCGACCTCGATACGGATGCGGACCTTGGAACTGTCTTCGGGATCAAGCCTGAGATCCACCACCTGCCCCACGGGCAGACCGTTATAGCGCACATCTCCTGCCGCGCTGAGGCCTGAGACATCATCAAACAGCACGTCATAATAGGCAAACTGGCGATCCACCTGGATCTTGGCCAGCCACAGGAACAGCGCAAATGCTCCAAGAATGGAGGCAAGTGTGAAGATGCCGATCAGCAGGTAATTCGCTTTGGTCTCCATGTCTGCTCTGAGCCCTAGTTCCCTTTCTCCTGCGTCGCGCGGGCGCGCGGGCCGGTAAAGTATTCCTGCACCCAAGGATGATCCACGGATGTCATCATTTCGATAGGTCCTTCTACCAAAACACGTTTCTCCGCAAGCACCGCGATACGGTCACAAATCGCATAGAGACTGTCCAGATCATGGGTGACCATGAAGACCGTCAGGCCCAGCGAGCGCTGCAATTCGCCTATCAGATCATCATAGGCCGCAGCCCCGATCGGATCGAGACCGGCGGTGGGTTCGTCCAGAAAGACGATCTCGGGATCCAGCGCAAGGGCGCGGGCAAGGGCTGCGCGTTTGCGCATTCCGCCCGACAGTTCCGAGGGAAGCTTGGAGCAGGCAAGCGGCGGCAGGCCCACGAGGCTGATCTTCAGCTCGCCCAGCGCCTTCATCAGACCTGGTGACAGGTTCATGTGTTCGCGCAGCGGAGCCATGACATTTTGCAGCACCGTAAGCGAGGAAAACAGCGCCCCGTCCTGAAACGCGACGCCCCAGCGTTTTTCGACGCTGCGCCTTTCGGCTTCGGGGCCGTTGAGAACATCGACCCCCAGCACTTCGATCGAACCTGCAGCGGGCCGGTTGAGGCCGACGATGGTGCGCAGCAGCACGGATTTGCCGGTGCCCGAACCGCCGACGATGCCCAGCACCTCGCCGCGATAGACATCAAGGTCAAGCTTATCATGTACCACCTGCGTGCCAAAGCGGTTCACGAGGCCGCGCACCTTGATCACCGCTTCGCGCCGGGAGTCCGCTTGACTGGTCTTTGGGGCCGCGCTGCCGTCCATCACACACCCACGTTGGAAAAGAAGATCGAGAAGGCCGCATCAAGCGCGATCACCAGGAAGATCGACTGGACCACCGAGGCGGTGGTTTCCCGCCCCACGCTGTCGGACGAGCCCTTGACCTGCATGGCGCGCCAGCACGACACGATGCCGATGACCACCGCAAAGAACGGTGCCTTGATCATGCCCACGGCCAAATGCCAGATATCGGTGTTTTCATGCAGGCGCGTGACGAACATGCCGGGGCTCACGCCAAGGTCGATCCAGCTCATCAATGCGCCGCCGAAAAGGCCCGAGACATTGGCGATGAACCCCAGCACCGGGAGCATGATGATCAGCGCCATGACGCGGGGCAACACCAGCACGTCGATCGGATCAAGGCCGAGGGTGCGCATCGCGTCGATCTCTTCGCGCACCTTCATCGACCCGATGGAAGCCGTGAAGGCCGACCCCGAGCGGCCCGCGACGATGATGGCGGTCAGCAGGATACCCAGTTCGCGCAGGATCGAGATCGAGATCAGGTCGACAACAAAGACTTCGGCACCGAACTGCCTGAGCTGGGTGGCCCCCTGAAAGGCCAGCACGACGCCAATCAGAAAACCCATGAGCGCAATGATCGGAACGGCGTTGAGGCCCACCTCCTGCATCTGGCTGAACAACGCGGCGGTGCGCAGGCGGCGCGGCTGGATCAGCATGCGCGCAAACCGGTGCAGCGTAAGACCGAAGAACGTCATCAACGAGCGCAGCGATGCCCCTGCCCCGGCTGTGAATTCACCCACATGGGTGAGCCAGGGGATGAAACCGCGGGGCGGTTCCTCGAGGCCTTCTTCCGCGGGCATGGCCGCGCTGACGGTGTCAAGCAGCGCCTGCTGATCCCCGTTGGCCCCGGTCAGGGTGACGCTGGCCCCTTCTGCCTCGAGCCGGGATTTGAGCGTCAGGATCAACAGCGCCCCACCGGTATCAAGGCTGTCGAGCGCCCCCAGGTCCAGGATCAGGGGCTGCGAGGTCGTGACCTGCTCGAAAGCGGTCTCGATCATGCCCAGTGATTTGGTCACGAGGTCGCCGGACAGCCGCAGGGTGGCCGTTTTTCCGGACGAATCAAGGGTGAGCGCAGGTGAGGGCATGGGCTCCGGACATGGCTAGGACTGGAAGGTCATGGGAAACCACATGGTGGCCGGAGTCAAACGACCTTTCGCGGCACCCGTCACCAACGCCCGGGCGCGGCCTAGACGAAGGCGGTAAGATACAGCGAAAGCGCCGGGATCAGGATGATCGCGGCCAGCACGAAAATCTCGATCAGCAAGAACCACGCCACGCCGCCGAATATCTTTTCCAACGCGATCTTGTCGCCCACGATGGACTTGATCACGAAGACGTTCAGCCCAATCGGTGGCGTCACCAGACCGATCTCAAGCAGCTTGATCACCACGACGCCGAACCAGATCAGCGAAAAGCCGAAGTTTTCCACGATCGGAATGGTCAGAGGCAGGGTCAGCAGGATGATCCCGATCGGATCAAGAAACATGCCCAGCAACAGATAGAGCAGCACGATCAGCAGCATCACCGTGACAACCGACACGCCAGAGGTTTCGATCCAGACGGTGATCTCGCTGGCCAGCCCCGTCAGCGCCATGAAGTTCACGAACAGCTTTCCGCCAATCGCGATGACGAAGATCATCGAGGATTGATAGACGCTTTCCTTAAGGGCTGCGAAAATCCGCGACAGGTTCAACCGGCCCAGCACCACACCCAGCACCAGCGTGGCGGCAGCCCCGATACCGGCGGCTTCGGTCGGTGTGAAGAAGCCGGCATAGATGCCGCCCACCACCACGATGAACAACGTAACGATGGCCCAGCAATCGCGCAGGGATTTCATCTTGTCCTCGCGCGAGATTTCCTCTTGGGGGATCGGCGCATCCTGCGGGCGACGTGACACCCAGATGTAGATCACCAGAATATAGGCGGCCAGAGACAGGAGGCCGGGGATCACGGCGGCGATGAACAGCTTGGCAATGGATTGCTCGGCAAAGACGCCATAGAGGATGAACAGCACGCTGGGCGGGATCAGCGAACCCAGTGTTCCGCCGATGGCGACCGAACCCGAGGCCAGCGACTTGGAATACCCAAAGCGCAGCATCTCGGGGATCGCGATGCGCCCCATGGCCGCCGCACAGGCAACCGAAGAGCCGGTAATGGCCGAAAACCCGCCACAGCCCACCACGGATGCGATGGCCACCCCGCCTTTGAGCCTGGCCAGCCAGAGCCGTGCAGCGCGGTAGATGTCGGTGGTAAAGCCCGCCTCATAGGCCAGATGGCCCATGAAAATGAACAGCGGGATCGTGGACAGCGTATAGCTGGTGATGAAGGCATAAGGATTGTTGGCCAGCAGCGAAAAGGTCGGCTGCCAGGCCCATTGCGGCGTGAACTCTGCGCCGGGACGCCAGGCGAAGATGATGAAGATGCCGACCGATGCCACCCCGCCCAGCGCCGCCGCAATGGGTACGCGCAGCGCAAGCAGAACCAGCGTGGCGATCAGCCCGTAGATACCAACTGAGAGTGGGTCCATGTCCCTAGCCTGCGTCCGTATGTTGTGCGGTCGGCAGCGTGCCGCGCAGATCCTGAATGATGTTGGACAGCAGGCGCAGCAGGAACACCGCTATGCCGAAGGCAAAGATGACTTTCATCGGCCATGTCGGGATTTCGAGCTGGCCGTCGTAATAGAGGTTTTGCTCGAATTCCGACGGGATCTTGCGCGCGATCACAAAGCCCATCGTCCCCAGAAAGGCCGCAAAGATCAGTCGCCCGATGACACGCAGCCCCTTTTGCACAAAGCCCGGCAGGCGATCGGCGATCACCGTCACCACGATATGGCCATTGCCGCGCTCGACATAGCTGAGCGGCAGGACGATGACACAGACCATCATCAGGCCAATCATCAGCAGGTCGTCGGGAATGGGTTGATTGAACAGGCTGCGGCCCAGAACCGAGCCGGTCACCAGCGCACCCATCACCAACAGCGCGATGCAGGCGACCCAGAGCGCGATATTCTCGATGGCGGTCAGAAGACGCAACAACATGGGGGCGCACTTTGCTGGGAAACGGACCGACCCGGAGCACGCGTGCTCCGGATCGGTTGTCGGATCATGTCAGATCAGTTGCTTTTGGCATCCCAGGGATAGCCATTGGCATCCCGTTCAGCCGTGTATTTGGCAACAAGGGCCTCAAAGGCACCATAGACACCTTCGGCATCCATGCCTTTTTCGGTGGCCTTCTGTTTCCAGCTTTCGACATCGGCATTGGCGATCTCCACCAGCGCTGCGCGCAGCTCAGGCGTGGGTTGCACCATGGTGATCTGATGACCATCAATGCCGGCCTCAAGCTCGGCTTTGACGCCGGTGCGCGAGTTATACATCTTTTCAGCCATGAAGACGGTGAATTCGCGACCCAGCTCATCGACCAGAGCCTGTTGTTCCGGTGTCAGGCTCATGTAGGTGTTCATGTTCATCCCGATGCCGAAGGCCAGAACCTGACCCATGTCCAGCTCGGTGATGTATTTGGCCACCTCATAGTGCTTATAGGCCTTGGCCACATAGTAATAGGTTGTCGAGCCATCCACGGAACCGTTGGAGATGGCCTCGTAAACCTGAGGCTGGGACAGCGACACGGTCGAGGCTCCTTTGGCCTCGAGTGCCGGAACGAAGGCACCGGTGGCACGAATTGTCTTGCCGTCCAGATCAGCGGCCGTCGCGACGGCTGTGTCGCGCATCAGAAGCTGGGTGGGGCCGGTCGTGTAATTGCCGAAATACTTGATGTTGGCTTTCTTTTGCTCATCAAGGGCGGCTTCGTTCGTGGTCATGAATTCATAGGTGGCCATCATGCCGACCCATTCGTCACCGAATTGGATCGTGTCGGTCACCTCATAGGCGACCAGCTGGCCGGGTGCGTAGACAGGCACGATCGACGCCATGTCGGCCACGCCGTCAGACAGGCCCTGTGCGGCCGTCTTGGCACCCAGCAGGGCACCGCCCCAGGTGATGTCCAGGCCAAGCGTGCCGCCGCTGCGGTCGCGCATTTCCTGGTCAAGCCATTCGATCGCCGCTGCGCGGGTGCCGCGGTTGGGGCCAAACTCGGCAAATCGCAATTCGCGCATCTGCGCTTCGGCTGACGTTGGTAGTGATGTGAAAACCAGCCCTGCAGCCATAACTGCGGGTACCAGCAATCCGCTGATCAAGTGTTTCATTCGTTATCCTCCCTGTGCCGGCCATTTTAGACCAGTCGCACCAATATCACATGGTGGGCTTGCACTGTGTCAACAAATAAATCATATTTCACCTGATGAAATATAAGGAATATTCCGGCGTGACCGTTTCCACCAAACCACGCGGGCAAAAAGGGGCGACCTTGCCCCGTGTGCGGGCGATCTCACGTGCAGTGGCGATCTTGCGCACCTTTTCTCCGTCCAATCCCTACCTTGCCTTGAATGAAATCGTGCGCGCCACGGGGCTGGATGCGGGCACCACACGGCGCATTCTGGTCACCTTGCGCGACGAAGGGCTGGTCAATCAGGACCCTGTCTCGGGCCGGTACAGCGCCTGGACAGGGCTGGTCGAACTCAGCCGCGCGGTGCCGGAGTCGCTGACCCTGACCAGCCTGGTCGAGCCGATGCTGATCCGACTGGCAGAAGAGACACAAACAACCGTCTACCTGTCGATTTCACAGGGTGACATGGCGCTGTGCACAGCGCGGCACAATGGCGGACAGGCGATTGAAGTGCGTTGGTGGGCGGTCGGCGAGACCCGTGCGTTCAACCTCGGAACAGGCCCGCGCATCCTGCTTGCGCATCTTGAGCCCGACAAGCAGAGCCGCATTCTTGCCGAGCTTGGTATTCGCGACGACTCTCCGCTGCGCGCCGAACTCGAGAATATTCGCGCCCAGGGCTTCATCGTCAAACATGATGAGATTGCCGTGGGCCTGTCGGCCATGGCCGTGCCCTTGCTGAATGATGACGGGCAGATCCTTGCAGCCATTTCGACCGGCGGCCTGACACCGCGATATGTGGGTGCCGAACAGGCAGACATGTTGGCAGCCATGCAACATGCCGCGGCCGAGATGCTCAAGGCTGTCCGCGGATTGCGATGACTATTTCACCTGATGAAATCTTTGTTGTTTGTTGACATTGTTTTGCGATGGGACGAACATCGCTTGAACATGTCCGAAGGGAGGTCGGCGCATGGGTCAAACCATTGCAGAAAAGATACTCGCGCGGGTCTCGGATAAGGAAACCGTCCGCGCAGGTGACGAGGTCCTGGCGAAACCCGATTTTGTCATTGCCTATGACTTCCCCGGTTACACGGATGTGATCTTTCGCCAGATGGAAGAGGAATTCGGCATCGACAAGGTCGCTGAACCGGATCGCTTTGCGCTGTTCATCGACCATATGGTGCCGGCCGCCACCACTGCCGAGGAAGAGCTGCACGAGATCACCCGAAGCTGGGGCAAGAAGAACAATGTCCCCGTCTATGAGCGCAAAGGCATCGGTCACCAGGTGGCTGCCGAACTGGGCTATGCCACGCCCGGCGCTTTCGTGGTGCATTTCGATGGCCATATCTCGCAGCTGGGCACTTTCGGCACATTGGCCGTGGGCGTCAGGCGGCATCTGCTGGAGGCCTTCGTCAAGGAACGCATCAAGTTCAAGGTGCCCGAAACCGTGCGGATCGACATCACCGGGTCGTTGCAGCCCGGTGTCACCGCGCGCGACGTCTTTCACCACATCGTGCGGGTCTTGGGTCCGCGGTCCTGCCGGGGCATGGTGATGGAACTGGGCGGAGACGGCATCGCCGAGCTGTCCCTGGAAGGACGCCAGACGATCAATTGCCTGGCGATGTTCACCGGTGCGATCACCGCGATTATGAACCCGGATGAAAAGGCTCTGAGCTATATCCGCGAGCGGCAACGGCTGGATATCGACCCGCTGTTTTCCGATGAGGACGCCACCTATCACGCGCGCCATGCGATTGACGTGACCGATCTGGAACCCATCGCCGTCATTCCGCCAAGCCCCGCCAATACCAGAGATCTGAGCGAAGTGGCGGGCACCGAGGTTCAGGTCGGCTATCTTGGCTCCTGCGCGTCGGGGCGGGTCGAGGATCTGGCGCTTGCAGCCGACGTGCTCGAGGGCCACAAGGTCAAGGACGGCTTTCAACTGCATGTCATTCCCACCTCGCAAGAGATCATGGAACAGGCCGCCGCACAGGGCATCCTGACCCGGCTGATCAATGCCGGGGCCTTCATCAGCTCATCTTCCTGCGACTACTGCTTTGGCCGCATGGGCGTGATGCGCGACGGGCAGCGCGCGGTCTCTACCGGGACGCTGAACGTTCGCGGGCGCATGGGCTCGCCCGACAGCGAAATCTACATCGTCAACGCAGCCGCCGTGGCGGCGGCCGCCATCGAGGGCAAGATCGCCGATCCGCGCCCCTATCTGAAGGGTTAGACACATGGCGCTGGCAAATCTGAAAGGCCGCGTCGCCTGGATCTTTGAAGAGGAAGATTTCGACGTCGATCAGATCGTCGGCGTCAAGAACATCAAGATCAAGGACCCGGCCGAACTGGCGCGCCTGTGCATGGCTGCCGAAGAACCCGATTTCGCCGAAAAGGTGAAACCCGGTGATCTGCTGATCGGCAATCACAATTTCGGATATGGCCATCCGCATTATCCGCCGATGATCGGCATGCGCCACCTTGGCGTGGCCGGTGTGATCGCGGAAAGCTTTTCACCGGGATACTGGCGCGGCGAGATCGCGATGGGATTCCCGCAGGTCGCCTGCCCCGGCATTCTGAAATCGGTCAATCGCTGGGACGAGATCGAAGTGGATTGGGCCACAAGCCTGCTGCGCAATCATACACAGGGCACCGAACTGACCTTTGAGCCACTCAGTGACGGGGATCGCCTGATGCTCGAAGCTGGTGGGATCGTCGGATATCTGCACGCCCGCGAAGAAGAGGAGGCCGCGACATGATCGACGCCGAAATGAAAAAGGCTTTTGCCGCGAAACTGCGCGCGGGCGAGACTCAGATCTTGCCGGGATGTTTCGATGCGATGTCGGCCCTCATGGCCGAAAAGGCCGGGGCGAGCGCGGTGTTCACCTCGGGTTTTGCGGTCTCGGCCAGCCATCTGGGGTTCCCGGATGTCGAACTTTACACGATGACGGAAAACCTCACGGTGGTGCGCAACATCGCCAATGCGGTCTCGGTCCCGGTGGTGGCGGATACCGACACCGGGTATGGCAATGCAATCAATGTCATGCGCACCGTGCGGGAATTCGAGCAGGCCGGCGTCTGCGCCATGATCTTCGAGGATCAGACCGCGCCCAAACGCTGTGCCGCTGCCGCCAACCAGGTCGAGATCATTCCCGCCTATGAACATGCCGCCAAGATCCGCGCCGCCGTTGAGGCGCGCCGCGATCCCGACACCTTGATCATCGCGCGCACCGATGCCATGACCGAAGATGAATCCATCGCGCGCGCCAGGATGTATGTTGAGGCCGGTGCCGATCTGATCCAGCCGATCAGCCGCACCTTCACCGATTTCGCGGGCCTTCAACGCTTGCGCGCGGCAGTGGGTGTGCCGCTGTCGCTGCAGATCCTTGGCTGGCTGGAAAAGGACCTCACCCAGGAACAGATCGGCCAGGTTGCCGGATTGGCCTGTTATCCGCTGGTCGGCCTGATGACCGTGGCCCGCGCCATGCAGGACAACTTTGCGCAACTGATGGCGGACAAGAACACGCATGCCCTGCCCCATCCGGTGATGAGCATGGCCGAATTCAAGAACTTCATTGGTTTTGAAGAGATCGAGGACCAGCAGGCCAGGTTCCTGCTGATGGATTTGAAGGCCGCGGCGAAGGCCTCGTAAAGGGAGACAACCATGCCAGAGGATTTTACCCGCATCGCGTCCGAGCGCGAAAAACACAGCCTGTCGGCCACGCCCGGACGCGAACAGATCCTGTCGGCCCGCCCCGGCGGCGCGCCGCGGTTTCAGACGCCACCTCTCAAATCCCTGCGACCGCCGCGCTGCCCTCCCTTTGTGGAAGTGACGCATCCCGACCAGCTGCTGCCCTATCTCGAACATGTGGCGCAGCGGCCCTATAACCACGGGCTGAACGCGTGCTGGGATCTGAAACCGGGCGAACGCGTGTTGTTGCGTGTCGATAACTGGCACAGCGACATGGTCATTCAGGCCTGCCAGAAGATCCTCGAGAAATACGGCGTCAGATACGAGATCAAGGTGATCGACCGGGGTCCGGTGCCGCAATGGATCGGAGCCGACGAAGTCGATTACTACCTTTTCCGCACCAAGGAACTCGCCGAGTGGATGGACATGTGGGAGGAGGAAGAAAAGAAGCAGCAATATGACAAGATCCTGATGGGCTATGGCGGACCGGTACTGGCCGAACGCTTCATCAAGATCCAGCGCATGCCCTTCATCACGCCGGAGATCCTGGCCTCACCCGCCCATGCGATGCCGATCGAGGTGCTGAACGCCATCGACAAATGGACATGGGACCGGGTGCGCACCTGTAAACGGGCCCGTATCGTGGATCCCGAAGGGACGGATATCGAATTCACCAATCACGCCGGCTATTGGGATAGCAGACGCGAGTTCTATAACGCCGAACTGACCCAAGCGACCTGGACCGGGAACGAGCATTTCGGCAAGACCTATCTGCCGGGCCATGTGACGGGCCGCCCCTGGATGTTCCTGCCGGGCAAGGAAGACGGCAATGGCGTGATCGCGGGCACCACCAATCACATCGCGCCCTGCGACTGGACCCAGTTGATCGTCGAGAACTCGCAGATCACCCAGATCAACGAAGGCGGTGTGTTCGGAGACAAGCTGCGCAAGCTCAAGGCCGAGACGGATCACATCCAGTATCCCGAATTCCCGGGCCAGGGCCTGATGTACTGGTGGGAAGCCTCGATCGGCACCAACCCGCATGTGCACCGCCCGCGCAAGGATTTCCCTTCGGGCTTCGTCAATTGCCTTTATGAGCGGGTGCGCTCGGGCGTCATCCACATGGGCTTTGGCACTATCATCAGTTCCATGGCAGAACGGCGCGCGGCGCGGGCTGGCAATCTTGTGGGGCACTGGCATCTGCATCTCTATTTCCCGACCTACATGATGGAGCGGGAAGGCGATAACGAGACGCTGATCGAGAACGGCCGCCTGGGCGCGCTGGACGATCCGGAGATCCGCAAGCTCTGCGCCAAATATGGCGATGTCGATCTGTGGCTGGACGAGTCCTGGAACCCCGCTGTGCCGGGGCTGAACATGGACGGCGATTACTGGGACCATTACGGGCGCGACCCGCTGCACTGGGTCAAGACCGAGCTGGAGGTCTGCCGCAATTACCACCCGATGTTCATGGCCATGACCGGTGCCGATGACAAGTATTGCCATGGTCCGGGTGCGGATTGGTGGAAGGGCGGATGCTGCAACCACTCGGGCGTTCAGGGTCCGGTATTGTCCGGCAACTGCTGCGGGCACTGAATGGGACAGATCGACGAGCTTGCCCGGTTGTTGTGGACGCTGAAGGACTGGGACGTGGTCGATGTGGGCGCGGGGGATGGCGGGTTTGCCGCCGAACTGGCGGCGCGCGGTGCACGGGTGATCGGGCTTGAGGTCGAGGCCGGCAAGGTCGCGCGGGCACAGGCGGCCCATGGCGACGTGGCGCAGTTTCTGCAGGGCTATGCCGAGGCGCTGCCGCTGCCCGATTACAGCGCGGATCTGATGACGTTCATCCATTCGTTTCACCACATTCCGCAGGCGCATTACGGGGCTGCGACGGACGAAGCGATGCGCGTTCTGCGCATCGGGGGCCGGCTCCACGTGGCCGAGCCGGATCTGGATGGGAACGTCACGCAGATCGTGCAGCCGCTGGATGACGAGACCGAGGTACGCACCGCCGCGGCCGCGCATCTGCGCAGCCTGCCGAATTTCACGCCGCTGGTTCTGGTCGAACAAAGCCGGATCGTTCTCAGGCGGCGCTGCGCGGATTTCGACGCGCTTGCCCGCAACCTGATCGGCGTCAGCCCGGATCGCGCCGCCGCCTTCCCGGCGGCACGGGCCGAGATGCGCGCACGGTTTGACAGGCTGAGCGAAAGGGACGAGGCTGGCTTTACGCTGACCCAACCGGTGACGATCTATCATTTCCAGAAGACGTGACCGCAAACCCGAAAGGATAACTGGATGAACGCCACAGGAGGCTGCTATTGCGGCGCGATCCGGTATCGGATCGACGGGCCGATCGAGGGCGCATTTCAGTGCCATTGCCGGGAATGCCAGTACATCACCGGCGGCAATCCCAATGTCGTCATGGTCTTTGCGGCAGATGATTTCGCCTATACCCAAGGCGCGGTGTCCAATTTCGCCCGCAGCGATCTGGAAACGCCCGTGCATCGCCATTTCTGCCCGACCTGCGGCACTGGCATCGGATCACGCAGCCCGTCACGCCCCAATTCGATGATCGTGAAAGTGGGCACTCTGGATGACCCATCGATATTCAAGGCTCAGGCGGCGATTTTCACCTGCGATCAGCAAGGCTTTCACCACATCCCCGAAGGCATCCCGGCCTTCGAAAAACGCCCGGTCAAGCGCTAGCTGGCGGAGTTGCAACACTCCGGACCGTCGATTGCGCTGCAGCCAAGTTTGACAGCCGGTGGTGAGATACGCGGCACCCGCAAGGTTGCCTTTCAACGATCGATCATTGCATGGTGGTCCTGGTATTCAAGAAATGACTGGACCAACCATGGCATCTTTGACGACCAAGCCCATCCTGCTGTTGCTGGCCATGGGCATGTTCCCCGTTTGCGCGAACGCTCAGGATAAACCTCGGTTGATCCTTCAGATTACGGTTGACCAGTTAAGAGGCGACCTGCCGAACCGGCACATCGATCAGTTCGGCGAAGGCGGGTTCAGATACCTTCTTGAAGAAGGTATTCATTATGACAACGCGCACCATACACATGCCAATACCGAGACGATCGTCGGGCATACGACGCTTTCAACCGGCGCGAACCCCGCGGCTCATGGGATGGTCGGTAACCTCTGGTATGATCGCTCAGAAGGACGGACCGTCTACAACATTGAAGACCCGGACTATTCGATTCTGACCAGCGGTGCAGATGTCGACGACTCCACCGAGATCGACCCGACGCAGCGTGCTGCAACCAGTGACGGGCGATCTCCGCGTACGATCCTCACATCGACCTTCGGGGACGAATTGGCCCTTTCAACCGCAGGACGCTCGAAGGTATTTGGTGTCTCGATCAAGGATCGCGGCGCGGTCGCAATGGCGGGACATGTAGGTAAGGCGTTCTGGTTCTCGAAGTCAGCCGGACAATTCGTGACGAGCAGCTATTACTATGACGCCTATCCTACTTGGGTTGATGCGTGGAACGCCAAGGGATTGCCGCAGAGTTACAGCGGTCAGTCATGGGAATTGTTGCACTCGATCGAAACCTACCTTTTTGGCGAAAAGGACGACCAGCCCTGGGAGCCGGATTTTGCAGGGTTTGGACGGACCTTCCCTCACCCGCTGGGGACGGTCGAGGACAAGTATTTCACCACGCTTCTCACGCTCAGCCCGTTCGGAGATCGAATGACCGCCGATTTTGCCAAGACCCTCATCGATGCTGAAGGGCTGGGCGATGACGATGTGACCGATTTCCTCGCGGTCAGCTTTTCGGTCGCGGATTATGTCGGTCATTTCTTCGGCCCTTCGAGCCTCGAGGCCGAGGACAATTTGTTGCAACTCGATCGTACGCTTGCCGACCTGTTTGCCTATGTCGATGCCGAGGTCGGTCTGGAAAACACTCTGATTGTGCTTGCGTCGGATCACGGCGCGCCCGAAGCGCCCGGGTATCTTGAGTCACTTGGGATGCCGGGCGGTTACGTGACGCCTGATGCATGGGACTCCGCTCCGGCCGTGGCTCGGATCAAGGAGCGCTTTGGCCTGAGCGGGCCTTTGTTCGTGGGCTACGACCACCCGTACCTGACCTTGTCAGATGCTATTCGCAACGATCCGGATATTGACAGGATCGCGCTTGAGACTGCGATCGCCGATGAGTTGGTCGCCTTCGAGGGAGTGGCCTATGCTGTGCCCAGTTCGCGTCTTCGCGAGGGCTCGCTGCCCGACAATGAGCTGATGCGCGCGGTCTTGAACAACTATCATCCGGACCGATCCGGGGACATCTACCTCGTGTTCCAGCCGGAATGGTTCATCAATGACATGGACGGATTGTCGGTTACGGTGACCCACGGATCGCCCTGGCGCTATGACACGTTCGTGCCGATCATGTTTGCTGGCTATGGCCTGGAACCACAAAGAATATCGCGGCGCGTTCACACGGTTGATGTGGCGATGACCCTGTCTTCGGTGGCACAAACCCGGCCTCCGTCCGGTGCCGCGGGCGATGTGCTTCTGGAAGTCTTGGGGCAGTAGCGCCTCGACCAGGCCGAGGGCAATCGGCGGGATATGTCTTTCGGGACTTCGCGCGACCGCTTCGTCCGCAGAGCAGTCATTGAGGCAGATCGCGGCGAACGAGCGGGGAGAATCCGCAGGAGCCGGTGGGCAAACGCTGGATGAGGCGGCCGATTTCAGTCAGCAATATCATAAGCGACAATGTCGGCAACTTCATCAAAACCGCGCAACGTTTGGGGGCCCAGTTTCTGTGCCGGCTCCGGGATCCGCGCGGAAAAGGCCCCGGTCGCCAAAAGCGGAAAGCCAAGCTTTTTGGTCATGTCCTCCACTCTGCTGACCTTGGACACGGCTGCTCCAATAATGGTGAAGTCCAGTCGTTTTTCGGTTCCCACGTTGCCGAAAATCACCTCCCCGGTATGAAGTGCGATACCAAAATCCACAGCAAGATCTGCCGCAAAATCGTCGCGACGCTGGAACGCCTCTCGCGCGGCTGACAGGGCGGCGGCGCACATGTCTTCCGGAGTCCGCCGCGCGCCATCGAAGGGAAAAATGGCCAACAGGCCATCACCTATGAATTTCAACACTTCACCGCCGTATTCAAGCACAGCGCCCGCTACACAATCGAAATAACGGTTAATGGCGGCCACGTATTCTTCCGGCGAAAGCCTCTGGCTCAGTTCCGTGGATCCGCGCATGTCACTGTAAAACAGGGCGCAGTCAATGCGTTGGACATCGCCTCGGGCGATTTGACCGCTCAGGACCGCGCGGCTCGGAAGTCCCCCAAGATAGGCTTCCATCACTTCCGAGACAAAGAACTTCTCTGTCACGATACGCAAAGCGGCCATCAGAGGCATGTTGATGCGGCGAAAACCGTCGACTTCCCGAGGTGTAAAACCCGATCGCCGCCGCGTCGCATAAGAAATTGTAGAGCCGAGGTAACCCTCTTCCATTTCTTCGATCATGACGGCCTGCTTTCCGAAGGGGGCCGTCAGGGCGACGTACCCGGTGATGCCAGAAGCGGCCAGACGCCTGTAGAGCGGGTATTTTTCAAGTGTATCCGGATCGGTCAGATCATCGTGGATGAATGGCAGGTCAGTGACAACATCTGCGAGTTCCATACCCCGCAGATGGCTCTGGGATTTGGCAATCTCCTGATTGGCGTCGTTGAGGTCGGCAAAGGGTGACTTTTCTTGTATTGCAAGACCATCGGACAAGCCCGAGCGAGGGTAGATGTCCGAGTTCGTCCGCTTGGCATCGGCGTCCCAGGTCACATCGATGACCCCGATAATGGGATGCATGAGCAGCCGGCCCTGTGAAATCCGAACCACCGGAACGCCTGCCTCGACAAGCCGCGTGCCCAATCCTTCAATCAGCTCCTCGAGGCTGACGTCCAGGAGGGCAACCCGCTGCAACCAATCCGCAATCCGTTCAAAGGTGTCAGACAAACCGAATTCCTTTTTCCAAGGTCTTTCAACGTATTTGGCAAGTCACGCGTTCTCCGCCCGAGCGCGAACCAATCGATTGCTGTCCCACAAGTATCTGATGACGCAAGAGATAGCCAATCCGCATTGGCAACCAACAACAGCTTTGTCCGCCGAGCAGTCATTTGCGCAGATCGCAGCGAAGGTCCGGGCAGAGGCAAGCTCGATGGTTTTGTGCAATGCGACGAACGTCTGTTTCCCTCATTGCGCTGCGAAAACGTAAACTGCGTAACCCAGCACCATCAGCACTCCAGCACCGCGACCGATCTGAGGACGCAACAGCAGCAGACCGACCAAGACACAAGATACCCCGATCATGACCGGCAAATCGAAAGTCAAGAAACGCGCCGAAACCGTGATGGGTGCGATAAGAGACGTCACCCCAAGGATACCCAGCACGTTGAAAATGTTGGACCCTATGACGTTTCCAATCGCGATATCAGACTGGCGACGGAACGCTGCGATAAGCGATGTTGCAAGTTCTGGGAGTGACGTCCCTACGGCAACGATGGTCAGGCCGATAAATGCCTCAGACACGCCGAAATCACGGGCGACATATACTGCCCCGTCAACCAGAAACTGCGCGCCAAACAACAATGCCGTAAAGCCGAAGACCACCCACAGTACAGGTATGATCACAGGAGATTGTGCTGTTGGCGTTTCATCCTCGGGGGTGTCTTGTCGAGACATGAGGAAGGTCCAAACCAAATAGACACATAACGCCGCTACAAGCAGCAGGCCGGCAATCCGGCCTATTGCGCCAAAGGCAAAAAGTGGCACCAGCACCAGTGCTGATACGATCATGAATGCTATGTCTCGCCGTATTGTGGCGAAGGCTATTCGAATTGGCCATATAAGCGAGGTCAGACCTACAATCAGCAAAATATTTGCAATGTTTGACCCGATGATAATGCCAACTGCAATATCAGGAACACCGCGCAAAGCGGCTTGCAACGATACCAATAGCTCAGGAGAAGACGTGCCAAAGCCCACCACCGTCAATCCAATAATGAGCGGCGAGATCGACATCCGCTGGGCAATGCTCACACTCCCTCGGACAAGTGCTTCGCCACCAAGAAACAAACCGACCAAGCCGGTTATTATGTACAGGTATTCCAAGGAAACCCTCCGACGTGACATGCTGCCGCGTGTTGACCTCATATCGGTTTCGAGAGGGCCTGCAGCAAGAAGGCAAAGATAATATAGTTTGGCCGCAAGCGGTCCTTGGCACAGCCGCAACCAACGACCGGGCAGAGCCCACATTGACCAAGCTGCAAACGCAACGAATGCCCGCGACAGTGTTCAGTTTCTGATGCGTGATCACGTCGCGCGGTTTAGCCTTCTTGGTGCCAAACCACAGCACCTTCCCGGTCAATGTAGGAGTAGCGTTCCCAAGACTTTCCATCTGCCGGGTAGGTGACCGGGGCCAACCCGTCTTGAAACAGAACATAAGGAACGTCTGAAAAACCTCGCGTGCTGAGCGGTTTGAGATAGACTGTCGGGGACGACAATGGAGCCTCGCCGATGCCCAAGCAGCCCGCCTTTCCCGGTCTCCGC
>NZ_JBASXK010000109.1:0-17987 GCF_049276915.1 Aestuariivita sp.
GGTGATGGCCGGCCCGAGTTACAGGAGTTGATGAACGTGAACCTGTGTGGAATAAACAAGGCCAAGCAGGTCTGGCTGCTCTAGCCGGTCATTTCACCCGAGTGCCCCAACGGACCCTCCCGCACCAGAGAGATCTCGACATGGGGCAGCTTTATCATTTCCTAATTACCATTGCGCGCCAGGCTACCATCGCGGTGCTTTGTTGTGCTTTTTGCCTGCCGGCGGCACAAGCCGGCTCCAAAACAGACTATGCCAAAGATGGAAAAGTCGCCGCCAAGGCGTGTTTTGATCATTTGTCGGGCAAGCCGCCAACGACCGCTATTAGGAAGGCTGGGTATGTCGTATGGAAGAACGACAAACGGTTCATCCTTTTTTACAAACCAACAGAAAATGGCGACGGTCCATTCCTCGGGGCCTTCTATTGGAGGCTTGGCAATAAGCACCGAGACCTCGATTACAGGCGTTGTACTTTCGTCTTGCCCTTTCCCTTTCGGTACGTAAATTCCCGCTCGCCGAACGAGTACCATGTCTTTATGGCGGCCCTACGCGGCACATTCCGATCCAACGGCTATAAGCATGGGATCATAAAAAATATCGCTGGTCTCGAAAGCGATAACTGGACCGGTAAAAACGGAACCTATCAGATCCGTAGTGGTCAACTTAGCGGTATCAGCGTGGAAGTCTTCAAGAAGTAGCTCTCGCAGAGAATGTCTGGAATCCGCCCATTGCGAAGAATGCTGCGCCGGTTTCCAAGGTCGCCTTCGGACTCGACTCCGTCATCTGAGAATTCCAGTCGGAAATCTTATGGTTAAAGGACCGCTTCTCGTGTCGGACGCGAGTTCTGTTTGCGTCTGCAGAAAACGGCTGGAAGCCTCTCCACGCGACGTAGGCCCCGGTCGCGAACCGCAAATACCGGCCACTCGGGTGCGACAGCCGAATGGCGGGAAGGTCCGCACAGCGGTCCTTGGGGCTGTGCGCACCGACCGTCCACTTCCCCCCACTCTCCCCCATCCCCAAACCCAAATAAACAACCCACGCCTTGATGGCCCTCTCGTGAGTTAGACAGTTGTTAACCTGAATGAACGATGTCTGAGCAATGCGCTGCCTTGCTCTGAGCCTCTGTCTGTTTGCCCTCCTGCCCGCGACGGCCAGCGCCGGGCCATGGCCGCGCGAACCCGGAGAGATGTTCACCGCCGTGACCGGCACCTATCGCTATGCGCCCGAAATCGACCGTATCGGCTCGGATGGCGGGGTCTATCTGGAATACGGGCTAAGCGACCGGGTCACGCTGGGGTTTGACGCCATGGATGACCCGGACGGATACAGCCATGCCTATGGCTTCCTGCGCTGGCCGCTTCCGGATCGCGACCGCGCGCTGAAACTGGCGTTTCATCTTGGCGCCGGGGCCTCGCGGCAGGGTCAGGACTGGGGGCGGATGACCCGGCTGGGGCTGAACATGGGGCGCTCCACCGCGTTCCTGCGTCCCGGCTGGTGGACCCTGACCGCCGCGCTCGAGGATCACGCCCTGCTGGACGCCCCCGTCTACAAGCTGGACGCCACCGTCGGCCTGCAGCTTCTGCCCCGGCTCAAGACATTTCTGGATGTCGAAACCAGCCAGAGCGCACACACGCCCGACAGCGTGACCCTGCGCGGCTCTGTGGCCTGGCAGTCGGGGCCCGGAACCCACTTCACCCTCGGCATCGAAACCCGCAAGAGCGATGCGCGCTTTCTCGGGCTGCGCCTTGGCCTCTGGCGCGCGTTCTAGCCGCCTTGCCCCGCCCCGCGCCGCACCCTAGATTCCCCCCATGCCCAGCCCGATCCGCCCCACAGATGACGACGCCCGCGCCCTGGCCCAAGGCCTGATGGCACAGGCCCGCCACTGCGCGCTGGCCACGCTGGATGCCACCGGCGCACCGCTGGTCGCGCGCGTGGCCTTCGGTCTGGCCGGGGATGGCACCCCGATCAGCCTGGTCTCGACCCTGTCACATCACACACAGGCGCTGATGCGCGAACCGCGCTGCGCGCTCCTGCTGGGCGAACCCGGCCCCAAAGGCGATCCGCTCACCCACCCGCGCCTGACCCTGCAAGCCCGGGCCGATCCCGTGCAGCGCACCGATCCCGGCTTTGACCCCCTGCAGGCCGGATGGCTTGAAAGCCACCCGAAATCCCGCCTCTACATCGGGTTCACCGATTTCCTGTTCGTCCGCTTCGAGCTGTCCCAAGCCTTCCTGAACGGCGGTTTCGGCAAGGCCTTCACCCTCACGCCCGCGGACCTGTCACAGTCCTAGTCGACCCGCACGCCCAGGCTGACATCACCGCGAAACGGACGCCGCCAGCGCAGCTCGACCCGGTCGCGCCCAGTCCCCGCCTCGGGAAACACATTCGGCTGATCCCATTCGATCACGTTGTTTTCGTTGCGCAAATTCCCGCGAACCACCAGGGAATCCACCCCGCGCGCCCAGCCCTCAAACGGCAACTCATCGCCCGGAGTCACCGTCCAGACGCTGTTTGCCGTGCCCTGCGTATGCGCGACCATCGCAGGATTGGACACCTGCGCGACGACCTGATTATAGGAATTGCCGGTAAAGGTCACATCCTTGAAGCGCCCGCGATCCAGATCCGCGAACGAGGTATCCACCCGCTCGGCACGATCAATCGTCGCCTGCACCGCCCGGAACTTGTTGCCGGTGATACTGACCCCGTTCAGGAAATGCCCCGCCCCATGCGGCTTGACCACGATGAAACTGAACCACGGCGCCACCCCGCTCACCAGAAAGATGTTGTCGCTGATCGTGATTGCCGAGAACGAGAACCCCCCGGTGAAATCCGGCGTCGGATCATATTCATTGGTCCATTCGATGAACGCGTTGTCGATGTAATTCCCGGTGATGATCGTGCTGCAATAGCTCCCCGCGATCACGATCCCCGGAGACCGGATGCCGTTGGGCAGCGTATCGCCCTGGAAAAAGTGATTGCCGATGATCAGGTTGTTCGATCCCCCCAGCACCAGGAAATGACGGAACTTGGTCGCCCGGTTGTTGCGGATCTTCAGGTCGTTGGAGACCGCATTCATCACGATCGAAACCCGGTCCGGCACATCCAGGGGATCCTCGGCCGACAGGAACTGACAGCGATCCACCAGCATCCCCTGACAGCCATTGCCATGCGAGGTCACACAGCGGTCCTTGGCCCGCGAGATGAAGCAGTCCTTGATGTGAAAGATCAGCCCCGAAGGCGCCAGCAGGATCCCCGAGGACTGCGCGCGGCATTGCAGCTCGACATCCTCCAGAACGAATTTCGACAATTGGCTGAAACCACTGAAATCCAACAGGTATTTGAACCGCCGAAAGGTGAAGGTCTGCGTCCCGGCAGCATCGAACAAGGGCGCATTCAGGGTCAGCGTCTGCTGGGCGATGTTGCGCTCGGTGACATAGACCTCGCGGCCCACGCCACTGCCCTCCACCAGAGACCCGATCTGCACATTGGCCACATTCACGACACCCGTCAGCGTACGCGCATTGGACGGCGCATAAGTGGCCTGCGAGGTGACCACATCCGTATCCCAGGCCGCATCGCCCACCGCTTCCAGTTGACCATTGCGGATCACCCGGCGCGTGGCGAAACTGTCGCGATTGGGCACGGCCGCCTGCATGTCGATCGGCTCGGTGACGCGCACATTGCGCCCCCCCATATCCAGTGACTCGTGATCGGCATTGTTCAAAAGCGCCTGAAACGCCTTCTTGAACGCCAGTTCCTCGTCGCCAAAGGCATCAATATAGGTGGGCAGATCAAAGGACTTGGTCAGCAGCAGCATCCGCTCGGTCGGCATGCGCACCGTGCCCTCAAACTCCACCCGGCTGTCCAGCGTCACGTCATTGCCCAGAAAATACTGCCCCGCCGAAACCAGAACCCGGCGTCCGTTGGCCGCCGCATCCGCCGCCTCGAACGCGGCACTGTCATCGGTGCTGTCATCGCCCAAGGCGCCGTAATCGCGCACATCGACCCAGTTCATCAGAGTGCGCAGAAACGCGCTGGTGATATCCTCGATCTCGATATCGTCGATCCGCACCACGCCGCCATTGGCCCCGGTCAGATCCAACCCGAAATGCCCGTACAGCGCCGCGCGCCCCCAGACCATGTCCACCCCGGCGCGCGCTCCCACGCCGACGATCGCGCTCACCTCGACCACATCACCATACTGGCTCAGCGCGGTGCTTGGCCCCACCTGCACCACGCCGGGCACCGCATTGCCCCCGGCCCCACCGGCCCAGGCTCCGATCCGCACCGCCGGCAACGCCCCGCTGATCGCTTTCACGCGCGCGGTGATGCGCAGGTAACAGCCCGGCAACAAAGGGGTTTCCCCCATGTATCGCAGCCGCTGCGTGCCATTGGTTTTCAACAACTCCAGGCAGCCGCCGAAATCGGAATCCGCAGGCACGAAGGCGGCATTGGGATCACCCGCATACGTATCCGAGCCCGGCGTACCATTCCCGCTCGACCAGACATCCAGACCATTTGAAAATGCAGGCGGTGCCAGTTGCACGCCATCGGTGATCGCCTTGTTCATAACAATTCCCTTCCCACCCCGCGCGCCAGCGCTGACGGGGATCAGCCCAAAACCTCTCAGGCCCCGCGACATCACGCCGGGGACGGCATTTGAGCTATCAAGAAAGGGTTAAACGGCGCTGAGACCACCGTGACGGTGGTCCCGCTCTGCGCCGCGCTCAGGAGTTATTCGATATGCGGCGCAACCAGATACAGCGCCTGCAGCGCCAACCCGGGATTGGCTCCGGGAAAGGTCTCGCGAAAGATCTGCCCCATCATGCCGGCATTATACATGCCCGACAGGATGCTATCGACGGCCAGACGGAAATCCGCATCCCCGCGCTGCATGGCAAGCCCTTGTTTTTCAATGGTCAAAAGACGATCCATCACCTCAACCTTGTTCTCGGTATCCATGCTTGCATCCAGCCCCAGCAGGATCGACTGATCTCCGAAATAGGCCGCCAGCGTGCCATCCAGCAACATCTGAACCCCGTCGGGATGACGATCGACCGCCACGACTTCGGCATCAATCCCCGCCGCAGTCAGCGTGTTGGTCAGCGTCTCCTGGGTGGTTGTGTCCTTGCGCACGCCGACCTTCTTGCCTGCGAAGGTGGCCAGATCCGCAGTTGCTCCGGTCGGCAACATCGCCGCGGAGCCATCGACATAGACGGGCAGCGAAAAATCGACCTCGGCCAAACGGCGCAAGGTGATGGTGGCTGCGCCACACAGCAGATCGATCTCGCCGGCTACGATCTTGTCGAACCGGTCCGCCGCCGTGACGGGCACGAAAGTGACATTCAGGTCTTCCAGCTGCAGCCCATTGGCCAGCCCCTGCGCCACCTGCGAACAGACCACAGGCGTGAAACCAGAGGGCCGGCCCTGGTCATCGGCATAGGACAAGGGAGGCGCATCGGTGCGAAAACCAAGGCGCAGTTCTCCGGTTTCCTTGATGCGGTCAAGGGTTTGTGCGGTGGCGGTGCAGGCCATCAGGGCAACGGCACAGGCGGCAAGGGCAGTTCTGAACATGGATCACTCTCCTCAAATCACATCCCCACTTGCGGGGGCTGCACGCAGGTTAGCCAGAGCCCGGCCCCAGCCACAAGGGCATTCCGCCCCATCGGCCAAGACTCGCAGAGGGTTTCGCGGCCATCGCCGCGGACGGTCACGCGGTTGCAGGCGGATTGGCCAGCAAACGCACACCGTTGATCTTCCAGGTGCCATCCATCTGGACCATCTGATACTCCAACAGATGCACAGCCCCCTCAGCATCGGTGATCATCACACGTTGAAACAGGAAGCCGGCGGTCTCTTTCAGCTCCAGATAGGTCACCTCCGAGGGGCGCCACACCATCGGATAGCCGCCCCGCACCATGTTGCCAAAGTTTTCCGGCGTGCGGAACAGACCCTGAATGGTGGGGCTGGCATAGGTGAAGGCCTGATCGAAATCATCGACCTTGAATGCCTCGAGCTGCGCCGAAATCGTCGCTTCGATATCAGCGTTCTGAGCCTGCGCCACCGGAGCGGCACTCCACAGACCCACCACAAGAACCAGACCCAAGATGAAACGCAGCATGCAACACTCTCCCGTTAACCAGATACTAACGGTAGAGCGATGTACAAAACGGTCAATTGCCCCGCAAAAGCCTGTACAAAACGGCTAGTTTACCAGCTTACCCGCAAGGGCGGCGTCGATCAGCGCGATGGTCTCATCCACACCGTAAAGCGCGATGAACCCGCCAAACCGCGGTCCCTGGCTGGCCCCCAACAGCACCTCGTACAAGGCCGTGAACCAGTCGCGCAGCGGATCGAACCGATCCCGCCCCACACCATAAACCACCGACTGCAGCGCCTCGTCATCGACGGCTCCGTCATAGGCCTTGAGCTGGTCACGCAGCTCTTGCAACGCCGCACGCTCTTCGTCGGTTGGCGCCCGGTAAGTCTTTGTAGGCTTTACGAAATCATTGTAATAGCGCACCGCAAATCCGGCCGCCTGATCCATATCGGGATTAGTCTGCGGGCTGGCCTCCGGCGCATAGCGCCGGATGAATCCCCACAGCGTCTCCTTGTCCTCGGCCCCCGCCACGCTGGCTAGGTTCAGCAACATCGCAAACGGCACCAGCATCCGGCTTTCAGGCACATCGCCGCCGTGAATATGCCAGACCGGATTGTTCAACCGCGCCGCCGCATCCTGCGTCACATAGGCCCGCAACTGCTGGTGATATTCATCAACAGCCTTGGGAATAACGTCGAAATACATACGCTTAGCCGTCTTTGGCTTCTGATACATGAAATAGGACAGGCTCTCGGTCGAGGCATAGGTGAGCCATTCGTCGATGCTCACCCCATTGCCCGACGACTTGGAAATCTTCTGCCCGTTCTCGTCCAGAAACAGCTCATAGGTGAAATGCTCAGGCGGCCGTTCCCCCAGAACACGACAGATCCCGTCATAGATCGGCGTGTTGGTCGAATGGTCCTTGCCATACATTTCGAAATCCACACCCAAAGCCGCCCAGCGCGCGCCGAAATCGGGCTTCCACTGCAGCTTCACATTCCCGCCGGTCACCGGCAGCGTCCATTCCTTGCCCGCCTCGTCATCAAAGGTGATGGTGCCATCCGCGGCATTCACCTCTTTCATCGGCACGTACAGGACCCGCCCCGTTTCGGGATGGATCGGCAGAAAGATCGAATAGGTCTGCTGACGCTCTTCCCGCAAAGACTTCAGCATGATTTTCATAATGTCATCATAGCGTTGCGCCGCGCGCAGCAGGATCTCATCGAACTGCCCCGAGCGGTAGAAATCGGTGGCCGAGATGAACTCGTACTCAAACCCGAACGTATCCAGAAACCGGCGCAGCATGGCATTGTTGTGATCGCCAAAGCTGTCATGGGTGCCAAACGGATCGGGCACGCTGGTCAGAGGTTTCTGCAGATGGTCCTGCAGCATCTCGGGGTTGGGCACATTGCCCGGCACCTTGCGCATGCCATCCAGATCATCCGAAAAGCAGATCAGCCGCGTGGGGATATCCGAGATCAGCTCGAACGCCCGCTTGATCATGCTCGTGCGCGCAACTTCGCCGAAGGTGCCGATATGGGGCAGACCCGAGGGGCCATAGCCTGTCTCGAACAACACGTAACCCTTGGCAGGAGGCGCTTTTTCATAGCGTTTCAGCACCCGGCGCGCTTCCTCAAAGGGCCACGCTTTCGAGGCCAAACCAGCTTCGCGCATCTCCGACATCTGTCGTCTCCATCCTGCGGCCACACGTCCCTCGCGCGGCGATCCGCCACTCCCTATTGTGCGGCAGGGGTGGCGTCAATATTCTGCGCCCAAACACCCCATGACCCCAATCAAGGACGCCTCCCGTGCCCCATTCAACTTCTCTCTCGTTCAGCGCCCAGGATTGTCTCGTCGCGGTCATGATAGCCGTATCGGTCTCGGACGAAAACATCCGCACCGCGGAACTGGTGAAAATCCAGTCCGCCGTGAACATGCTGCCGGTCTTCGCCGATTACGATATCGACCGCATGAGCTGGCTGTCCCAGACCATCTTCGATCTCTTCGAACAGGAAGACGGGCTTGATGCCCTGTTCGGACTTGTGCGCGACAACCTGCCCGAGCGTCTCTATGAAACCGCCTATGCGCTGGCCTGTGATGTTGCTGCGGCCGATGGCACGTTGCAGGAACCTGAACTGCGCCTGCTCGAGGAAATCCGCTATGAGCTCAACATCGACCGCCTTCATGCCGCCGGGATCGAGCGCGGCGCGCGGGCCCGTCACCTGACCTGAGCGCGTCGCCCCGTCAGCTCACCCGCCGTACATCGCGCCCCATCGCTGGATCAGCTGTTGCTGAAGCCGCCGGGCCTTGCCGTTCCACGTGCGCGCGCCTTGGGGCACTTCGCGATCCTGTCGCTTGATGCGTGCACGGATATCCGTGTCGGCGGCGAAGATGGCAAAGGCCAGTTCCGTGCCGTCAGCCGCCGTCATGTATCCCCCCAGACCCGAGACGAAATTCAGCGTTCCGGTCTTTGCATCCACCTTGATGGGATGGTTTTCCTGAACACGGCCGCGCTCATCCCGGATGGGGATCGGCTTGAGGATCGGACGCAGGATCCCGCGCCTGCGAACCTGCACCAGCGCCTGAACCAACTCCTGCGCGCTCATCCTTGAGGCATCCCCAAGGCCCGAGTGATCCACAAGGCTGATCTGGGTCATGCCAAAGCTCGATTTGGCCCAGGCGCTCATCGCCCGCCCCGACGCCTCCAGCGAGGATGCGGATCCGCCGCGCGCCTGCGTTGCGGCCAGACCGACCATTTCGGCGGTGATGTTGGTCGACCACTTCAGCATGTCCCGAAGAATGCGCCCCAAGGGTTCGCTTGAGACCTGCGCAAGCACCGTCGCGCCACCGGGCAAGCCGCCGGACAGGCGCGCGGCCTTCAATGCAATGCCCTGAGACCGCGCCAGCGTGCGAAACACATCCCCCGCATAAAGCCCGGGCGAGCGGACAGGCAGCCAGCGTCCGCCATTCTGGCCCAAAGCCCCGCGTGCCACGCTCCACTCATCCACACCGTCGCGCTCGGCATAGCTGTAGACCGGCAATTGCCGATCGGCGAGACCCATGCGCGCGGATTGCACTTCGGGACGATACTTGGCGGTGCGCGCATCCATGCTGATCGCATAGCTTGAGCCGCTGCGCTTCCATTCGAAATAGACACGGTTGAAATTCAGCGCGATCCCCGAAACCGCGGGGCTGTAGCCGACGTGATCGGGCTGGCCCGGATCAATGCTGCGGATGTAAGGCAAGGCCCCGTCATAGACGCGGAACGCGCCCTGCACTTCGCGCACACCGGCCTCCTTGAGCCGCGCGGCCAGAAGCGCAAGACCATCCGTATCCAGCGTCGGATCACCACCACCTGCCAGATAGAGATCCCCCCTCAGAACGCCATTCTGCACCGGGCCATCTGCAATCAGGCGGGTATGAAAGCGGTGCTCGGCCCCCAGCGCGTCCAAAGCGTAAAGCGCGGTGATGGCCTTGCTGACGCTGGCAGGGGGCTGGCCCGAGGTTGCGTTCACCCCCTCCAGCAACGCGCCGGATTTCACATCCGCCACGGCGATGCTGATCGTGCCGGACAGCCCCGAATTGGCCAGCAGGCTTTCCGGGCCGCCCATCGCGCGTTTGGCCGCACCGACAAGGCGGGCCTGCGGGCGCAGCGAAACCGAAGGGGCATTGGCCAGAGCAGGTCCGGCCAGACCGGCACCCACCAGTCCGCTCAGGAAAAACCGACGTGATACAGCGCGTGTCATGCGCAGAGTTAAGCGCAGCCCATGGGCGCGCGCAAGCGGTGTTGTGAGGGATTGTCGATGACGTGATCGCCTTACCGCAACCAGCCGCCCTGCGCACGGATCGCACTTGAGGAATGCGGCATCATCGGCACGTTCAGGAAACACCACGCAGGAGCCTCTGCATGACCCAGAAGCCCGGCCGCACTCGCGCTGATACGCGCGCTGCGATAAAGCCGCGCCGCCTGGCTCATCCGGGCCGAGATCCGGTCACCGGGACGCGCCAGAACACCGACCGGAACCGTCTGCATGATGCTGCGCCAATCCTGCCAGTGATGCAGCTGCGCAAGGTTATCCGCCCCCATCAGCCACACAAAGCGCACCCCCCGATAGCGCCGCGTCAGCGCCTGCAGGGTTTGCGCGGTATAGCGCGTGCCCAGACGCGCCTCGATACCCGTGACCGTGACGCGCGGGTGCTGCATCACGGCGCGCGCCCGTTCCAGCCGGTCGTCAAGCGGGGCAGGCCCGCGCGATTTCAGAGGATTGCCCGGAGTGACCAGCCACCAGACAGCATCCAGACCAAAGCGTTTGAGCGCCTCGCGGGTGATATGCACATGGCCCGCGTGGGCCGGATCGAATGACCCGCCCAAAAGCCCGATCACCTGACCGGCACGTGCCACTGGATCGCCTGTTCTCATGCTGCTTCTAAGCCGCAAGCGCGCGACCTTGTCAAACAGGACAGAAGATCAGGGCGATCCGCGATGACATAACCCATCACATCACGGGCCAGGCCATGGCCCGGACACAACGTCCGCGCGCACCCGGCACAGCCGATAAATGTTCTGACACAGGCTCCATTGCCCCGCCCCACTCCAATCGCTATCTAGGCCCAAACCTGCATATCCCGCGAATGGAGAGTCTCATGGCTGCCTATCAGTATGTCTACCACATGTCGGATGTTTCAAAGACCTATCCCGGCGGCAAGAAAACCTTTGAAAACATCCACCTGAACTTCCTGCCGGGGGTCAAGATCGGGGTTGTGGGTGTCAATGGCGCGGGCAAGTCCACCCTGCTCAAGATCATGGCCGGACTGGACAAGGATTTCTCGGGCGAAGCCTGGGCGGCCGAAGGGGCAAAGGTCGGCTATCTGCCGCAGGAGCCGGAACTGGATAGCGCGCTGAGCGTGCGCGACAACGTGATGCTGGGTGTGGCCGAGAAAAAGGCCAAGCTGGATCGCTTCAATGAACTGGCGATGAACTATTCGGACGAGACCGCTGACGAGATGGCCGCGCTGCAGGATGAGATCGACAGCCAGAACCTCTGGGATCTGGACAGCCAGATCGACGTGGCGATGGAGGCCCTGCGCTGCCCGCCCGATGAGGCCGATGTGACCTCGCTTTCGGGGGGCGAAAAGCGGCGTGTGGCACTGTGCAAACTGTTGCTCGAAGCGCCTGACATGCTGCTGCTGGATGAGCCGACCAACCACCTTGATGCGGAAACCATCGCCTGGCTGCAACAGCACCTGATTGATTACAAGGGGACGATCCTGATCGTCACCCACGACCGGTATTTCCTGGACGATATCACCGGCTGGATTCTGGAACTGGATCGCGGTCGCGGCATTCCCTACGAGGGCAATTACTCGGCCTGGCTGGAACAAAAGGCCAAACGGCTTCAGCAAGAGGCCCGCGAGGACAAATCCCGCCAGAAGACGCTGGAACGCGAACTGGACTGGATTCGCCAGGGGGCCAAGGCCCGCCAGGCCAAGCAAAAGGCGCGGATCAACGCCTATAACGATCTGGCCAACCAATCCGAGCGCGAGAAAATCAACCGCGCTCAGATCGTCATCCCCAACGGCCCGCGTCTGGGCGGCAAGGTGATCGAGGTGTCAGGCCTGCAAAAGGCGATGGGCGACAAGCTGTTGATCGAAAATCTGACCTTCTCGATCCCGCCCGGAGCCATCGTCGGCGTGATCGGCCCGAACGGAGCGGGCAAGACCACGTTGTTCCGCATGCTGACCGGTCAGGAAAAGCCAGATCAGGGAACGGTGGAATTCGGCGACACGGTCAAGCTGTCCTATGTGGATCAGTCGCGCGATGATCTGGTGGACAATGAAACCGTCTGGCAGGCGATCTCGGGAGGGGCGGAAATCATCGCACTGGGCGATGCGCAGATGAACTCTCGCGCCTATTGCTCGGCCTTCAACTTCAAGGGGGGCGATCAGCAAAAACCGGTCAACCTGCTGTCGGGCGGTGAGCGCAACCGCGTTCACATGGCACGCCTGCTGAAAGACGGCGGCAATGTGCTGCTGCTGGATGAGCCGACAAACGATCTGGATGTCGAAACCCTGCGTGCGCTGGAAGACGCGCTGGTGGATTTTGCCGGTTGCGCCGTGGTGATCTCGCACGACCGCTTCTTCCTTGACCGCATATGCACGCATATCCTTGCCTTTGAGGGTGATGCGCATGTGGAATGGTTCGAGGGCAACTTCGAAGATTACGAAGAAGACAAGAAACGTCGCCTTGGTGCCGACGCGCTTGAGCCCAAACGCATAAAGCACAAGAAATTCGTCCGCTAGATCCGAAGGCGTCGCTGCCTGACCAACCGCTGCGAACCGCCCGGTCGGCTTGGCATCACGTAAAAAGGGCATCCCTTGGGATGCCCTTTGTCATTTCGGCGCACGGTCACCGCGTCCCGGATCACATGCTGAACCTCAGCGGATCAGGATTTCTTGGTCGGCGCGGCCTCGACCTTCTTGGCCTCTGGCGGTTTCACCGCATGGTCCTTGGAGGTGTCGGCTTGCGCGCTTGCGCTTTCGGTTTTCTTCATCAGGTCCTTGTAGGACATATGAGTGTTCCTTTTGGTGCAGTGGAAAATACCCCTGCAGTCTCAAGGTGGCGATGCAGCCCATCGCTTGCAACCAGCTGACACATAATCGCATGACCCCCGCGCAGACCGGGATTTTGCGCTATTTCCCCTTTGGCCCG
This sequence comes from Aestuariivita sp., assembly GCF_049276915.1. Classification (NCBI taxonomy): domain Bacteria; kingdom Pseudomonadati; phylum Pseudomonadota; class Alphaproteobacteria; order Rhodobacterales; family Paracoccaceae; genus Aestuariivita; species Aestuariivita sp. Next base: position 12,807 of record NZ_JBASXK010000109.1, read on the forward strand.
GGATAGGACATGTCCTCGAACGCCACCAATTCCCAGGGCAGGCCGATCGACCCTTCGAATTGCTCACGCAGGGTTTGCTTCTCGCCCAGGCTTCTGATTTCCGGCGGCAAGATCCACTTTGCCAGCCTGAGCGGCCCTTTCAGCGAAGACGCCTGAACCGACGCGCCCGCCGCATCATCATCTTCGAACTCCACCCGTGCCGGAACAAGGATGTAACCTTCAAACTCATGCATCTTGTCACTCTTGCCACCGGTGACCTTCTTCATGGGCAGGAAATCAAACTTCTTCATAACGCTCTCCTTTTGCAATGAACCAATGCCCAGGAACCTGCCCCGGCGCGCGCCCTCTGCGAAGTCATGGATTCCATACCTGCCACGCTCCAACGCCGCGCAAAGCGATAGGCGAAGCTTTGCCAGAAACGCGGGATTCCCGCATTATCCCTTGCCAGATGAGGCTATTAATGCCATATCGCGGCGAGCTAACGTTATTCTTTGTCGACCCACTGTCTCCCGTCACACGGCGGTCAGTCTTCGATCCAGACCGACCACGGCCCAGGTTGCCGCACCTACGCGGGCAACGACTACACAGGAGACTACGGAAATGGCCAATGGCACCGTAAAATGGTTCAACACAACCAAAGGCTTCGGCTTTATCGCACCTGAAACAGGTGGCAAAGACGTGTTCGTGCACATCTCTGCTGTCGAACGCGCTGGCCTCACAGGCCTGGCAGACGACCAGAAAGTGACATACGACGTTGAAGCAGGCCGTGACGGCCGCGAAAGCGCGACCAATATCGCTCTGGCATAAGCCGGTTGCACCAGATAGCGGGCGGGTTCGGGAATATCCCGGGCCCGCCCGTTTTCGTTTGAGCTCGACAAACCTGTTCTCAAGGCCCCAAGGCCTTCACTTGAAACCGCTAATTCTCCTCCCCATATGGGAGCGTGCTACGTTTCTCTACTTCGATCTGTCTCCAGTTTCGGCGTTCAGTCTTCGATTAGACCAAAACGACGCCGCACCGTTGCACTTCCGCGAACGGGACAAGAGCTAAGGAGAGACCGGGATGGCCACTGGCACCGTGAAATGGTTCAATACTACCAAAGGCTATGGCTTTATCGCCCCTGAAGGCGGCGGCAATGACGTGTTCGTGCACATTTCTGCTGTCGAGCGTTCGGGCCTGACCGGCCTCGCTGATGATCAGAAAGTGACATATGAATTGCAGGAAGGCCGCGATGGCCGCCAGAATGCAGTGAACATCCAACTGGTCTGACATCCCCCGAAATCGCAGGAACCTGCGGCCCTTGCCAGAAGGGCCGCATTGCGTTCGGCGCGGCCCGTCAGGCATGTCCGGGCACATCACCGGCAGCATGCGCTTTTCGGCCTGATGAGCCAAAGGTGCCTATGCCGCGACGTGGCCGTGTCTCGCGCGGATCAGAACCTGTGATCTGACTGCCGCAGTGATCCACCCGGATCCTGATTCAGGCGGCAAGAAGCATTGATTTTCACCCGGATTCAGCCAAAATGCGCTCAATTGATCAACATATCCAGTAAGGCCTGTTATGCTGACCCGACGCCATTTCATAGCTACGACTGTCGCCACATCCGCCGCATTTGCCCTGCCCAATCCGGTCGAGGCCCAAGAACATGTCTTTGACCCCACCCCGCAGGAAGTGCGTATCAAGAAGGGTTTCGAACCCGGAGAAATCCTGGTCTTGCCACGTTCCTATTACCTCTATTGGGTGACCGAACCGCGCAAAGAGCTGCGCTATGGCGTGGGCGTGGGACGCGCAGGTCTGGAATTCACCGGCGTAGCCACGATTGATCGCAAACGCGAATGGCCGACGTGGCGACCCACACAAGAGATGATCGAACGCGACCCGCATCTCTATACCAAGTTCATCGACAATGATTACATCATGCCGGGTGGACCGGGCAACCCGCTGGGTGCGCGCGCGCTCTATCTTTATCAGAACGGGGTGGACACGTATTTCCGCATTCACGGAACAACGCAGCCGCATACGATCGGCAGTTCCATTTCAAACGGATGTATCCGCCTGATCAATGAGCATGTCGAAGATCTTTACGCGCGGGTGCCTTTGGGCACCAGGGTGACGGTTCTTTAGAACACCACCCGCCACAACAGCAGACTGGGCACAAGGAAAGCGAAGGCGATGCAGAACATCGCGGCCAGCTTGCCGCCGATCATGTAAAGATCATCCGCGGTCATGCCGCCTTCGGATGATGTCCTCGCGCGCGCCTGCGCCTTTTCCATATCCGTCATTGCTTGAAGATTTTCCATTTGGGACATGTCCCTCCGCAAAGTGTCAACAATATCTGACAAGATGGGGGCGTGAAAGAAAAAGTCTATGACCGATCAGCAATTTGTCTCACAGCGCGCGATCCGGTTGCGGTTTTGCAAGCGGACGACGGGTGCTCAGCCTTCCGAGGCGCGCGCGATCAGCTCCAGAACCTTCGGACCCATCGCCTCGACGATCTGCGCCACGCCCTTGGCATTGGGATGAATCCCATCCGATTGCATCACATCCCCCAGCAAGGCCGGATTGCTGGCCGCTTCGCCAAACCCGGCAAAGAAACTCTCCAGGTAGAGCGTGCCGTAAACCTCTGACAAATCCGGATAGATCGCATCGAAACTGGCCTTGTAGTCAGCCCCGTAATTGCCCGGAGCCTGCATACCCACCAGCAGGACATCAATGTCCTGCTCGGCCGCCGTCTTGAGAATCGCCTCGAGGTTGGCGCGGCTCACCGCCGGGTCGATCCCGCGCAACAGGTCATTTCCGCCAAGCGTGACGATCATCGCATCCACGTCCGGCGTCAGCGTCCAGCCCACGCGTGCGGCCCCTCCGGCAGTGGTATCGCCCGAAACCCCGGCATTGATCAGCGTCACCTGCACGCCCTGCCCGTCCAGCCAGCGTTGGAGTTGCGGTACAAACCCCTCCTCCTGCACCAGGCCATACCCCTGGGTCAGGCTGTCGCCCAAAGCGGCGATGGTCACCCCCTCGGCCCGCGCCGCCATGGCCGAGAACAGGAACACAATCAAAATCCAAGCCTTGCGCATTACGCCCCATGCTCCATATCCAAGAACAACCTCATACAATTGCAGGATCGCATGGCTGATCTCGTTCTCTCTCTTAAAGATGCGTCTTTGTCGCTGGATGGCAATGCGGGACGCGTGGATATCCTGCATGGAATTTCGCTGGATGTTAACCGCGGCGACACGCTGGGCCTGATCGGACCTTCGGGCTCGGGCAAATCGTCGTTGCTGATGCTGATGGGCGGGCTTGAGATGGCCACGGGCGGGACGATCACCGCGTTGGGCCAGGATCTGACTGCGATGGACGAGGACGCGCTGGCACGGTTTCGCCGCGATCACATGGGTGTTGTGTTCCAGTCCTTTCACCTGATCCCGACGATGACGGCGCTGGAAAACGTGGCGACCCCGCTGGAACTTGCCGGACATGCGGATGCCTTCGAGCGTGCCGAAGCCGAGCTGGAGGCCGTTGGCCTGGGCCACCGCGCCGGGCATTACCCCACGCAGATGTCAGGCGGCGAACAGCAGCGCGTTGCCCTGGCGCGTGCATTGGCACCGCGCCCCGATATCCTTTTGGCGGATGAGCCGACAGGCAATCTGGATGCCACCAACGGCACCGCGATCATGGATCTGCTCTTTGGCCTGCGCGACAAGCACGGCGCGACGCTGGTGCTTGTCACCCATTCGCGCGAACTGGCGGCGCGCTGCAACCGCGTGATCCGGCTGCGTGACGGGCGCATCGACGACGCGGCCCGCACCGAGGCCGCCGAATGAGCATCAGGATCGCCGCGCGCTTTGCCCGGCGCGAATTGCGCGGAGGCCTGTCGGGCTTTCGCATCTTCCTTGCCTGCCTTGCTCTGGGTGTGGCCGCCATCGCCGCCGTGGGCACCGTGCGTGCCTCGATCGAAGCCGGTCTGGCGCGCGAAGGCGCGGCGCTGCTGGGTGGCGATGCGCAGATGGAATTCACCTATCGTTTTGCCACCGAGGCGGAACGCGCATGGATGACCACCACGGCCCTGGCGGTGTCGGAAGTCACCGACTTCCGCTCGATGGCAGTGGTTGACGGCCCGGACGGTGCAGAACGCGGCCTGACGCAGGTAAAATCCGTCGATGACGCCTATCCGCTGATCGGAGAGGTCGGGCTCAGCCCCGAGATGCCGCTGGATGTGGCGCTGAACGGGCAAGGCGGCATTCCCGGCGCGGTGATGCAACGCGCCCTGATCGACCGACTGGGCATGCAGATCGGCCAAAGCTTCCGCCTTGGCACGCAAGAATTCGTGCTGATGGCCGAACTTGTGCGCGAACCCGACAGCGGAGCAGGCGGTTTCGGCCTTGGTCCGCGCAGTATCGTGCGCACCAAGGCACTGGATGCCTCGGGGCTTCTGGCACCGGGAACGCTGTTTTCCACGCAATACCGTCTGGATCTGCCAGACGAGACCGACCTGCCCGGCCTCGCGCAGGAGGCGCGCGCGCAATTCGAAGACAGCGGGCTGCGCTGGTCGGACGCACGCAACGGTGCCCCCGGCATTTCCGAATTCGTCAACCGGCTTGGCGCATTTCTTGTGCTTGTTGGCCTGTCCGGCTTGGCTGTGGGCGGTGTCGGCGTCTCGGCCGCGGTGCGGGCCTATCTTGCACGCAAGACCTCGGTCATCGCGACCCTACGCACGCTGGGCGCGGATCGTGCAACGATCTTTCAGACATATTTCCTGCAGATCGGGGTCTTGTCGCTGGTCGGCATCTCGCTGGGCCTGATCCTTGGCGCGATCATCCCGGTGCTGCTCTCTCCCATCATCGAGGCGCGCCTGCCGATTCCCGCGGCCTTCGCCATATACCCCGCGCCGCTGATCGAGGCGGCGATTTACGGGCTGCTAACGGCGCTGATCTTCACGCTCTGGCCGCTTGCGCGTACCGAAGAGGTGCGCGCCGCCACGCTGTTTCGCGACGCGCTTTCGACAGCGCGGCTGTTGCCACCGCTGAAATACCTCATCGCCACGGGGATTGGACTGACCGCTCTGGTCGGGCTGGCCGGCTGGTTCAGCCAGGCGATGACGCTGACACTCTGGACCGCTGGCGGCATTGCCGGAGCGCTGGCCCTGCTGTCGGTCTCGGCACTGGCCATCCGCGCGGTTGCGCGC
>NZ_JBASXK010000110.1:0-17615 GCF_049276915.1 Aestuariivita sp.
GCTGCCTTGTGTCAGCTCATAGCGGGGTTGCGACGCATCAGCATATCAACGGGTTCAGCCGCCAGAACGCACTCCCGGCGCGCGACGGAAACTCAGGCCGCACCTGCGGTTCTGGACCATGGGCTAGGGCTTGTGATCAACCACCACCTGGGTCTTGCCACCCTTGGCACGAAACCAGACCTGCAGGTTGCCGCTCTTTTCATGGATTTTCAGGAACACGTCGCTGAACTTCAGCTGCAACTGCCGCCCGACGATATGAGCAAAGACTTTCTTCGCCACCGGGCTCTTGGCTTTGAACAGAGCGTCGCCACCAATCATTTTCTTGACCGACTTGGCCCGGGCCATCGTCAGATCGGTCAGGAGCGTTCTCAGCTTGCCGTTCTTTTCCACCTTGTCTAGAAACTCATCCACCACATCGTCCGAGTACTTCTTCTTGATCAGCGCCTTACGTGCCTTGGCCCTTTGCTTCTTGGGCAGGCCTGGTGCGGCACCGGTAACAACTCTGTCGTATTCAAAAATCAAAGCCATATCAGTCACTCCGGAAAAAAAACCTGAAATATCGCGCAAGCGTATCGCGTTCATTGCCCAAGTAAAGAGTTTTTGGTGCACGTCCTTGTGTCTCGTCAAACAGTGTTCTGGCTTGTCGAAATGCACTACATACCCAGGATCACGCGAACCTGCGCAAAGGAACATGCTGCATGATTGCCTATGTCACCGTCGGCGCTGATGACATGGCGCGCGCGAAACGGTTTTACTCTGCGTTTCTGCCAGCCCTTGGTTATGCGCTTGAGGAGGGTCCCGAGGGCCTGAGCTTTGCGCTGCCCACCGGGCCGGGTCAGTCTCCGGTTCTGCCGGATTTCTATGTCAAAACACCTTTCGACGGACAGCCGGCCTCGGCCGGGAACGGGGCCATGGTCGCATTCGAGGCACCCAGCCAAAAGCAGGTGCGCGACCTGCACGCCGCAGCCCTTGCCGCCGGCGGTTTCGACGAGGGGCAGCCCGGCTTTCGTGCGGACTATGGGGCGCATTTTTACGTCGGCTACCTGCGCGACCCGCAAGGCAACAAGATCGCGCTGTTCTGCAACGATCCGTCTGTGCCCGGACGCGACGGATAACGCGCATTTCGCCCGCCTCACCGATGGACAAGCCCTGTCCAATCCGCGAAGACCTGTCCACCGCTCAAACTGCACAAGGGAATTCCCATGATCGCCGTCATTTTCGAGGTCTGGCCCAAGGAGGGCCACCGCGAGCCCTATCTCGCGCGCGCCGCTGAACTCAAACATCACCTGGCCGATATCCCCGGCTTTATCTCGGTCGAGCGTTTCGAAAGCCTGATGGAGCCCGGAAAACTGCTCTCCCTGTCCTTCTGGGAAAGCGAAGAGGCGCTCGAGCACTGGCGCAAACTCCCTGAACACCGCGATGCGCAAAGCGCGGGCCGGGGTATCCATTTCGCCGATTACCGCCTGCGCGTGGCAGGCGTCATCCGCGACTATGGCATGACCAGCCGCGATCAGGCCCCGACCGACAGCCGCGCGCTGCATGACTGACAGCCCCAACATCACCTGGCAAAGCTGGCTGATGGTCGCCACGCTGGGCTTTACCTGGGGTGGCACCTTTCTGGTAACGGAACTCGCGCTTGAGGAATGGCCGCCCTTCTGGCTGGCGACCTGGCGCGTGACGTTCGGTGCGGTCACGATGCTGGTGGTCTGGCGCGCCATGGGGCTGAAGCTTTTCGCGCAAAGGCCTGCGCTGGGCAGCATCATCGCCGTGCTGGCCATCGGAGCCTTCTCGACCGCCATCCCCTTCATGCTTCTGGCCTGGGGTCAGCAGCATGTGACAGCGGGCTTTGCCGGGGTGTCCATGGCCTCGGTCGCGCTGATGGTCTTGCCGCTGGCGCATTTCTTCGTCCACGGAGAACGCATGACCCTGCGCCGCTTCATCGGGTTCGTCATCGGGTTTGCCGGTGTCTGCGTCCTGATCGGCGGTCAGGCGTTCGACACCACCGGATCGGATCTGGAATGGGCCGGGCGCATGGCCTGCGTGGCGGCGGCAAGCTGCTATGGTATCTCATCGGTGCTGATGCGCCGTCTGCCTGCTATCGATCCCGTCGGTCTGTCCACGGTTCTGCTGCTGGTGGCGGCGCTGATCGTTCTGCCCGTGGCCATCCTGCGCGAAGGCGCGCCAGAGATACCCAGCATGCGCGGGCTGATGATCGTGGCCTTTCTGGGGCTGATCCCGACGGCAGCCGCCAACTTCATGCGCGTCATGGTCATCCGCAGCGCAGGGCCCGTCTTCATGTCGCTCACCAATTACCAGGTGCCGATCTGGTCGGTGCTGATGGGGGCATGGTTTCTGTCCGAACCCCTGCCCTCCTCGCTTTTGCTGGCGATGGCACTGATCCTGTGCGGCGTGGCGCTCAGCCAGTACGGCGCGCTGCGCCGGTTGTTCGCTGGTCAGTAACGACCGATATCCACCGAGGCTTTCTCGATCACCTTGCCATCCGATCCCACAGCCTGGATCACGGCAAAATACCGATTTCCCCGCCCGCCCGAACAGGGCGGCAAATAGCCCGACGAGGCGTATTGGCCCGTGCTCTGCGCCTTGCGCACCACGGTTACGCCACCGGGCAGCTTGTCGGTCATGCCCGGAACCGCCGGCAGATTGGCTGAGCTGCCCTTGACCGGATAACCCAGCGTGCCATGGCCGCCCTTGCGCGACAGCGGGCGGTAATCCTTGTCATTATACTCGACCACCAGATAGGCCGTGCCCTGCGGCAGACCCGTCACCTTCATCGGCGGAGTCGACCCCTTGCCCCCATGCAAGCTGCACTGTTGGCCTGCGGGAACTTTCTTGCCATCCCAGGGTGGCACCAGTTGCACGGTCATCTCGGCCCAAGCCGCACCGGCGAACAGGATCAGGAAAGCGGCGGATAGGGCACGATACATCAGATCAATCCTCTCGTTGTCAGCACATGCGCCGACCCTAGCCGCTCACAGCAGCCCGCAACAAGCCCTCAGGCCGCGATCACCGCACTGACCGCGTCCACGATCCCGTCGACGCTGCGCACAAGAAGCGCCTCGTCCTCGCATTCCGCCATGACCCGGATCAGCGGCTCGGTGCCCGACTTGCGGATCAAAAGACGCCCCTTGCCCTGCAAGGCCGCCTCGGCATCTGCAATGGCGGTGCGCACGGCACTTGCATCCAGGGGCAGTTGGCCCACCGTGTATCGCACATTCCTGAGCAATTGCGGCACCGGTTCGAACTGGCGTGTCAAAGTGCTGGCCGTCTGGCCCGAACGCATCATCTCGGCCAGGAAATGCAGCCCCGCCATCAGCCCGTCTCCGGTGGTGGCAAAATCGGTCATCACGATATGGCCCGATTGCTCGCCACCCAGGTTGAAGCCGCCCGCGCGCATCCGCTCCACCACATAGCGATCGCCCACAGCCGTGCGCTCAAGGCTCAGCCCATGCGCCTGCAGATGCCGCTCAAGGCCCAGGTTGGACATCACCGTCGATACCAGCGCCCCTCCGCTCAGACGCTCCTCAGCCGCCCAGCGCGTCGCCAGCAGCGCCATGATCTGATCGCCATCCGCCACTGTGCCGGCCTCGTCTATCAGGATCACCCGGTCAGCGTCACCATCAAGGCAAATGCCCACATCCGCCCCATGGGCCAGAACGGTCTGGATGGCTGTCTCGGGCTGGGTCGAGCCACAGCCCCGGTTGATGTTCTCGCCATTCGGAGCCACCCCGATCGGGATCACATCCGCACCCAGTTCCCACAGGATTTCCGGCGCGGTGCGATGCGCCGCCCCATTGGCGCAATCAATCACCACTTTCAGCCCATCAAGGCGAAACTCTCGCGGCAACGACGCCTTGAGGCGCTCACCATAGCGAAACCGCGCATCATCAATCCGTTTGGCGCGCCCGATGTTGCCCGGTTTTGCCGGCTCGACCCCCGCCTCGATCAGCGCCTCGATCTCCATCTCGGCACTGTCGCTCAGCTTGAAGCCATCCGGTCCGAAGAACTTGATCCCGTTGTCTTGCGCCGGATTATGGCTGGCCGAAATCATCACCCCCAGATCCGCACGCATGGAACGTGTCATCAGACCCACCGCCGGTGTCGGCACAGGCCCCAGCAACAACACGTTCATGCCCGTAGATGTCAAACCCGCAGTCAGCGCGCTTTCGAACATATATCCCGACAGCCGGGTATCCTTGCCGATCACGACCCGGTGCACGCCCCCGGCCTCGCGACGAAAGAACCGGCCCACGGCAGCACCGATCCGCAGCGCCATGTCGGCGGTCATCGGATGCACATTTGCCGTGCCGCGCACGCCATCAGTCCCAAAGAGTTTACGCATACTACCCCTAACCTGCTCTATTTCAGGCCATCTCACGCGCGGCATTCCACAGGTGAACGGCCTGCGCGGTCTCGATGACATCATGCACCCTCAGGATTTGCACACCTTGTGCCAATGCGGCAAGCCCCACGGCAATCGAACCCGGCGCGCGATCGGCAGCAACCGGCGCATTGCCGATCACGCCAATGAAACGTTTGCGCGACGCGCCCAGAAGGATGGGACAGCCAAGGCCATGAAAAACCGCGATATTGCGCAGCAACTCAAGGTTATGCGCGATGGTCTTGCCAAAGCCGATTCCGGGATCCACGATGATCTGATCGCGCGCGATCCCCGCGGCGCTCAGATCATCGATGCGTGCTGCCAGAAAGGCATAAACGTCCTGCACGACATCGTCATACTGCGGGTCATCCTGCATCGTTGCCGGATCCCCCTGTGCATGCATGACGCAGACCGGCACGCCCTGCGCCGCACAAAGCGGGGCCAGCGCCGGATCATGGGTGAAGCCCGCAACATCATTGACCAGTGACGCACCCGCCACCAAAGCCGCCCCGGCCACCTCGGCCTTGCGCGTATCAATGGACAACGCCACGCCCAACTGCGCGCGGATCGCCGCGATCACCGGAGCCGTGCGCCGGATTTCTTCTGATGCGGATACGCTCTGCGCGCCGGGCCGGGTCGATTCCCCGCCGATATCCAGGATATCCACCCCGGCTTCGGCCATGGCCCGCGCCGAGACCAGGGCATCCGCCGGGTCAAAGTTCTGACCCCCATCCGAAAAACTGTCCGGTGTCACGTTCAGGATGCCCATCAGGTTGGCGCGCTCAAACCGCATCCCCGCAATCGGCGCGCGCGCAGCACTCAGGCGATCCAGCATCTCGCCGGGTATCTGCCCGGCCTCGACGATGACGGGGGCAGCCCCCCGCGACAGCGCTTCTGCATGGGTGAACCACAGCGCCCCCCCGGCCAGAGACACCGCCCCCAAAGGCCGCGCATGCCCAGATTGTACCAAGGGACGATAGATCACAGCGTCGCCTGCTCCACAGTGACCGCGCGCAGCGCAACCGTGGCCGCTGCGGGCAGATCCGCCCCGATCACCATCATCTCATCGGCGGCAAAGGTTGCGGCAAACCATACCGCCAGGGCCACGGCATCGCGCGGATGCGCCGACGGGCCATCCACCGAATCCAGAACGATCTTTGACGGGGCCCAGACGCTGATCTGACCGTTCTTCATCGCCCAGTCCAACTCGGTGCGCGTCTCCACCACCACACAGCGTGGATCGCGCGCGGCCAGTTGCCAGGCGTTCTGCTCGATCGCCAGGAGATCAATCCGCCGCTGGGTCATGACATGCCCGGTCTGGGGAGCCGGCAGATCGGGGGCACCGACACAGAGGATCACCGGACGCTCCTGCCCCTGCAGCTGATCGATCCAGCCCGGCAGATGACGGGATGCAATCGCGGCATTGGACAGATAGACCAGCCGGGGATGCGGTCTGTCCTCTTCGGCCAGTTCGGGATGCACTTGCGCACGGCTGCGCACGATCTCGACCCCCAGCGCGCCGGGGCCACGATCCAGCTTCTCGATCCGCACGAAGACCCGCACCGCCTGCGGTTCCCACAGGATGCGCTCGGCAATCCGCGCTGCCAGCGTCTCAAGCAGGTTCAGCCGCTCTTCGGACAGCTCATGGGCAATGGCCTCGGTCACCCGGTCATAGGACAGGATGCGATCCACATCATCCTCCAGCGGTGCCTCGATCGGCTCCACCTCGACCACCACGTTAAAGCAGATACGCTGCGTGGTGCCGCGTTCGGCCTGAAAGGCTCCGATCTCGACCTCGACGATATGATCGCGCAACGAGATACGATCCAGCGGTCCCACCGAAGCCGTCGCCTCGGATCGCTCGGAGGGATGGGCAAAAGCAAGTCGGATTTCAGAGCTCATGGGGCAGGCCAGTTCAAATCAGTATCGCTCGCACCCTAGAGGCGCGACCTCCCTCTAACAGGTCTCCAAACGCCACGAAACGCACCACTTGCGTCACGCAACACGAAACCAGGTCTTCATTCCGGCCTGCGCATGTCCCAGCATGTGACAATGCAGCAACCAGTCGCCGGGGTTATCGGCCACGAACACCACCTGCTGCGTGGCCCCCGGTGCCACCAGAACCGTGTCGCGCAACGCCCCCAGAGCACCGCTGTCCTCCAGCAAGAAGAAATGATGCCCATGCATATGCATCCCATGAGGAAAGGCGGTGTCATTCACGAAGGCGATCCGATGCGCCTCGCCGCGCGCGGCGTCGATCAGCGGAAGATCGGTCAGGTCAACCACCCCCGAAAGCGCCCAGAACTTGCCCTGCCCGGCCAGGCTGCGTCCATCCAGCGGCGCGCCGTTGAACTGAGCCTGCGCAAGCCCGCGCATCGCGCCGCCCTCCATGCGGATCGTGGTCAGCGGCGCATCCGCAACCCGCGACGGATAGGCCACCGGATTGGGCGGCAGCGCCCCGGGTGCATCCCGGCGCGCGGCACTTACGGGCGCGCCCACTTCCATGCGTGCAATCGCAAAGGCCTCATCGCGCTGATGGCTCACCAGATCAACCGCGCCGCCGGGCGCGGCGGTCACATCGGCAATCAGATCGACGCGCTGCCCGGGCGCCATGACCAGCCGCGCGCCCAAAGGCTCGGGCACAGCCAGAGGCATCCCGTCATAGGCCAGGATCCAACCCGTCACCCCCTGCACGGACAGATCGAAAATCCGCGCATTGGCCGCATTGATCAGCCGCAGCCGCAACCGCTCGTTGCGACCCGCATCCCCGGTCCAGTTGAACACGCCATTCACCGTGATCAGATTGCCCAGCCGTCCGGCATGGGACAGATCATGGGCATTGTCGAACGGCGCAAGCGCGACCGTGTCAGGGTTCAGTCGCCAGTCATCCAGCAGCAAGGTGACCTCGCGGTCCACCTCCGGCGCCTCCGCCTCCTCGACGATCAGGGCCCCGGCCAGCCCGCGCTCGACCTGCTCCATCGAACGATTATGCGAATGATACCAATAGGTGCCCGCATCCGGCACGACGAAATCATAATCGAAACTCTCCCCCGGCGCGATCGCGCGCTGGGTCAGACCGGGCACACCATCCATGGCATTGTCGATGCGGATCCCATGCCAGTGCACGGCCGTGGGCGCGGGCAGTTCATTCACCACGCGCCGGATCAGCCGCGCGCCCTGCGCCACCCGCAACTCGGGCCCCGGGATCACGCCGTCAAAGCTCCAGACCGGCGTGCTGGCAAACCCGTCCGGGGCGATCTGCGCGCGCGCCTCGCGCGCCACCAGCACCACCGGCGCGCTCTGCGCCCAGGCCGAGACCGGCAGAACGGGCAGGCACGCGCCCCCCGCAAGAAATCCGCGCCGAGAGACCATGCATCACCCTTTCCTTGCCTGCGGGCCACGCTAAGGCCACAACACAGCCGTGTCACCCACAAGCAAGCGCCCTGCTGCCTCTTTCTGGTTGAAAATACCCATCACGCGCCCGACGGGCGGGGCGCGCGCGCCGGATCAGTTCGAAGCCGTCCGGAACGTGTGGCGGTAAAACAGATGCACCCCGATCCGTGCCGTCCTGGTATAGGTGCGGCTCCACTTCGGGTTCACCGCGGTGGTGTGATAATGCGTGGCCCCGTTGGTCAGGTTGTTGTTCGCCCCGTCCATGATCGCGCGCGCCACCTTGCTCACACGCTCATAGGCGCGCGGCTCGCCGATCACATCCTTGTAACCATCGCAGGTATAGGTGAACTGGCATTGGTACTTGCGCCCGGTGCCCTGTTTGATGACACCGCAGATCGACGAGGGAAAGCGTTCGCTCTCGACCCGGTTCAGGATCACCTCGGCCACCGCGAACTGGCCCTTGACCGTCTCTCCGCGCGCCTCGAAATACAGCGCCTCGGACAGGCAACGCCATTGCTCACCGCCGCTGGCGCGGGGCTGTGCATCAATCCAGGCCTCGGAATAGCTGAAGGCCGGCGTATGGCTTTCGGGTTCGGAAATCAGCGCCTTGAGCCGTGCACGCGGGATCATCGACAGAGCCGCGCGCTCGCGTTCAATCACCTCGCGCAATGCGTCTTCAGATGCGCTCACGGGCGCGCTCATGGCCCAGCAGGCCACAAGCAGGCAGCAGATAGTTCTCAACATCAGAAACCTCACGGACGATATGCGTCCGACACCCCCAGCCGGAAAATTCCGTGAGTGGGTAGCCCAGAACGTTAAAAATGTCCAGAATAAGGCGATTTATCTGACACTTAGGGGCAGGTTCTCGCGCAACACGTGAAGATTGCCTTGATGCGACCACAACATCTCGCGTGGGTTCAGGTGCCATCAACCCCGATCTTGTGGGCGATCGCAAGTTGTGCGGCAGTCAGCCGGGCGACCGGCACACGGAAGGGAGAACAGGACACATAGTCAAATCCGACCTCCCTGCAAAAGGCGATTGATTCGGGGTTCCCGCCATGTTCGCCACAGATCGAAAGGATCACATCGGGCTTGGCCGCCCGGCCTCTTTCGACCCCCAGGCGCAGCAATTCCCCGACGCCATCGACATCCAGAACGTGGAACGGATCTTCGCGAAACACACCCTTCTGAACATAGGTCGACATGAAACGCCCGGCGTCATCACGGCTCAGCCCATAGGTCATCTGCGTCAGGTCATTGGTCCCGAAACTCAAAAACGCAACCTGGCTCGCGATCTCGTTGGCCCGCAGGGCGGCACGCGGCGTCTCGACCATCACCCCAAGACGATAATCGAAGTTCCGGCCCTTTTCGCTGCGCACCGCAGCGGCCACGGCATCGACGCGGGACTTCACCAATTCGACCTCGCGGCGCGCGGACACCAGCGGGATCATGATCTCGGGCACCACCGGTTCGCCATCGCGGCTGGCCTCCAGAGTGGCTTCGAAAATCGCGCGCGCCTGCATGTCATAGATTTCCGGCACGGTCACACCCAGGCGCACACCCCGCAAACCCAGCATGGGGTTGTATTCGGCCATCTCCTCGACCCGGCGCGTCACATCCGAAACCGGCAAGTTCAGCGCCTCGGCCAGTTCGCGCTGACCGCTGCGCGATGTCGGCAGGAATTCATGCAAAGGCGGGTCGAACAGGCGGATGCAGACCGGCTGGCCTTCCATGATGCGGAACAGCTGGACGAAATCCTCGCGCTGCATGGGCAGCAAGCGTTCCAGCACCGCCGCGCGCCCGCTTGAGGTTTCCGCAAAGATCATCTCGCGCATCACCGTCAGGCGACCCGGCTCGAAGAACATATGCTCGGTGCGGCACAGACCGATGCCCTGCGCGTTGAAATTGCGCGCGGTCTGGGCATCTGCCGGCGTGTCGGCATTGGCGCGAATGCCGATGTCGCGCGCATTGTCTGCCCATGTCATCAGCGTCTGGAACGCATCGTCTTGCGCGGCTTCCAGCATTTCGGGTTCTCCGGCCAGCACCTGACCCGAAGTGCCGTCAACCGTCACGATATCGCCGCTGGACAGAACCCGCCCGTCCTCGGCGCGGATCTGCTCCTTGCGGGCATCAAACTGCATGCTCGAGGCCCCGACGATGCAGGGCAGCCCCAGACCCCGCCCGATCACCGCGGCGTGGCTGGTCATCCCGCCCCTCTCGGTCAGCACGGCGACCGCCGCATGCATCCCGCGGATATCCTCGGGCGAGGTTTCGCGGCGCACCAGAACACAGGGCTCTCCGCGCGAGGCACTGGCCTGCGCCTGGGCCGAGTTGAACACGATCCGCCCGGTGGCCGCGCCCGGGCTGGCGGCAATGCCGGTCCCCAGAACATCGCGCCGGGCGTTGGGCGCAATCTGACGGTGCAGCAATTCGTTGAGCATGTTGGGCTCGACCCGCATCACGGCATCTTCCTGGCTGATGATGCCATCCTCGGCCAGCCGCACGGCGATCCGCACCGTGGCGCGCGCCGAGCGCGGCAGTTTCACGCCATCCAGAATATGCAAGGCACCATTCTGAACCACGAATTCCACCTGCATCTCTTCGCGCAGCTTGCGGCGCATCTGCGCGGCATATCTGGTGAGATCGGCAAAGGCTTCGGGTGCCAGCTCTTCCAGAGACGGCCCGCGCGCATCCTTTTCCAGATACAGCGCCGCAGCCCCCGCCCCCAGGGCATCGCGCCCCTGGCTCTGGCTCAGATAGCGCCCGGTGATCTGGGGCAGACCTGTGGTCTGATCGACCAGCTGCAACACACCCGAGCCGCATTCCCCCTTGCCAAGCCCGGGGATCATCTCCTGCACCACCAGCCCAAGGCCAGCATCCGTCGGTGCCCCCTTGGCCTGGCGCAGCAAGCGCGCCGTCGTCCCGCTCCAGGCCCGCGCCATCGAGCGCAGCACGCCGCCCAGTTGTTCGGCGGGATCCTGTGGAAACGGCTCTTCGGCCTCGTCCTCGTAAAGCGCCAGCGCCGCTGCCAGCCCCTTTGCCCCATCGTCTTCGATGTCCTCGAACAGATCGGCATCCAGACGCGCCACATGCAGCGCATAGGCCTGAACGAACCGCAGATAAAGTGCCGAGGCCGCCTCGACACCCATGGACTCGCTCAACTGTGCAAAGCGCGCGTCATTCATGCCGACATTCAGGATCGCTCCCGGTCCACCCCAATCGGGATCCTCCGACGAGGGGCGCACGCACAGCAGCGTGCCCGGCGCAAAGCATTCCACGATCCGCGGGATATCGGGCATTTCGCCAGCGGCAATCTTGTGAACCGCCGAAAAGGATAGCGCGACCGTGGTCGGCACCGGCAGGTTCAGACGCACCAGGCGCTGCAGGCATTTGGCCCGCCCCCCATGGGTGGCGGTCGCGACAGGAGCGTCAGGTGTGATCAGCGTTGTATGTGGATGGGTATGCACGGGCGGTTCTCTGCGCTGCAGCGTGGAATTTTCTTCGGTAGAATAGGAAGATATCCGCCGCGCGCAATAGCACGTGATGTCACGCCATACGCGCGGATCACCCTTCGATGCGGGTCAGATCGGCCACGGACAAACAAATCTCGCGGATGCGATGCAACAGGTTCAACCGGTTGCGCCGCACGGCCTGATTGTCCGCATTGACCTTCACATCGTCGAAAAACGCATCCAGCGGAGCGCGCAATGCGGCCATGGCATGCATGGCGGCGGCAAAATCCTCGGCCGCCATCGCCGGTTTGATCGCCGCCTCGGCCACGTCCAATGCGCTGAACACCGCGCGTTCGCTGTCGGTTTCGGCGAACTTCACGTCCGGCCCAAAGGAATATTCGACCCCATCGGCCTCTTCGGCCTGCGTCAGGATATTGTTGGCGCGCTTGAAGCCCTGGATCAGGTTCTCTCCATCCTCGGTGGCCAGCGTCTGCGACAGGGCGCGCGCGCGTTTGACCAGCAGGGTGAGGTCGTCGCTGCCCGGCATGGCGAGGCAGGCGTCGATCACGTCATGTCGAATACCCTGATCGCGCAGATAGACCTTGAGCCGGTCATGAATGAAGGACAAAAGATCCGTCGACAGATCCGGCACCATATCCCCGACCCTGAGCAACAGCGATCCCTCGCCCAGATCCGGCCCATCTGCCTGAGCCTGAAACCGGGCCTTCACGGCCTGAAGCGCGGCACCGAACACGCCGTGATCCGCGATCTCCTTGAGCAGATCCCCCAGCGCCTGGAGATCTTCGGCACTGGCACCGCCATTGAGCTGGATCTTTTGCTTGAGCAACTGGAAATCGACAAACCGGTCCAGCGACAAACGCAGATCATTGTCCAGCACCAAGCGGATGACACCCAGCGCCGCACGGCGCAACGCATAGGGATCCTTGCTGCCCGTGGGCTTTTCATCAATCGCCCAGAACCCTGTCAGCGTATCAAGCTTGTCCGCCAGCGCCACGGCCACAGACAAAGGCGCTGTGGGCACATCGTCCGAGGGCCCCAAGGGCGCATAGTGATCGCGCGCCACATCCGCCACATCCTGTGAATAACCCGCACGTTCCGCGTAATATCGGCCCATTACGCCCTGAAGTTCAGGGAACTCGTAAACCATCTCCGAGCTGAGATCCGCCTTGGCGATCCGCGCCGCCTCGACCGCCTGGACGGCATCGGCCCCCGGCACGAAATCCGCCAGCTCTCCGGCCAGCGCCGAGATGCGCGCGATGCGCTCACCCTGACTGCCCAGCTTGTTGTGGAAGGTCACATTATCAAGGCTTTGTAGCCAGTCCTTCATGCCCGCCTGCGCCACGCGCAGGTCGTTTTCCCAAAAGAATTTCGCATCCGACAGCCGCGCGGACAGGACCTTCTGGTTTCCCGCCAGAATGGTCGCGCCGTGATCCGTGGTCTCGCGGTTGGCAACGGTGATGAATTTCTCGATCCGGCCGGTCCTGGGGTTCTTCACCGAAAAGAATTTCTGATGTTCGCGCATCGAGGTCTGCAAGACCTCGGCAGGCAGACCCAGAAAGGCGTGATCGATATCGCCCATCAGCACCACAGGCCATTCCACCAGCCCGGACACCTCGGCCAGCAGCCCGGCATCCTCGACCAGTTCCAAACCGGCACCAAAGGCCATGTTGGTGGCGTCTGCCCAGATATGCGCGCTGCGATCTTCGCCGCTCAACTGCACGAAGGCGCGCTTGAGCTTGCTTGCGTAATCCTCGAACCCGGAAACAGAAAACCGCCCCGGAGCCATGAATCGATGCCCCTCGGTGCTGTCCCCGGCGACGATCCCGTCGATCTCCAGCGGCACGACTGTCGCGCCGGCTTCATCGCTCAGCAGGCACAGGATCGACTGCAAGGGGCGCACCCAACGCAAGCTGCCGCTGCCCCAGCGCATCGACTTGGGCCAGGGGAAATTGCGTATCACATCTTCCAGAACCTCGGCGACAATCTCGCCTGCCGCGCGGCCCGGTTTCTCGATCACGGCAAAGAACACCGCTCCTTTGGGCGTGTCGCGTTCTTCCAGCTGATCGCGGCTCAGGCCCGCGCCGCGCAAAAACCCCTCGATCGCCTGTGCGGGCGCATCCACACGCGGGCCCTTGCGCTCTTCGCGCAAGGCAGGGCTTTGACCCAGCAAGCCATCCAGCGTCAGCACCAGACGGCGCGGCGTGGCAAAGGCCGCAGCCCCGGCATAGGTCAGCCCGGCCTCGACCAGACCATCGGTCATGCGTTTTTTCAGATCCTCGGCGGCGCGTTTTTGCATCCGTGCCGGGATTTCCTCGGAAAAGAGTTCGATCAGAAGTTCAGGCATGGCTCAATCGCCTCCGGTCTTTTCGGGAAGCGGCGGGCATTCCTCGCCCACCACGGTGCCGTCATAGGCTTTGGACCCGCAATCATTCAATTCGTGCCAGATATACCCGCGCCCATCCTCGGTAATCGCCACGATGCGATCCACGCCATACCGGATGTTCTTTTGCGCCATGAAGGCGCGCGCGGTGCCTGCGCGCAGCTCGGCGGCGATGGCGGCGGCATCAAAACACTCGAACCAACCCGGCGCATTGCGCGGCACCACCGCGCCGGCATCCACAAAGCGCGCACTCAGCGCCTCAAGATCCCCGGTTGTGGTGAAACACGCCCGGAACCGGATCGGAGAGCTGTCGGCATCAATCCCCTGAAACTCTGCAAATTCAATGGATTCCGGCTCGTTGTTCGCCACTGACAGCAACATCACGTCGGTCTCCGAGACCTCTTCGTAATACCCGTAGATCTGCAGGTAATACAAAGCGCCCCCGGCCAGGATGGCGCAAAGCAGGATCAACACGCTGGCGATTTTTCCGGTCATGCGGCGAACCCGGCCGCGTCAGTGCGCACGAAAGCATCCGCGCAGGCTTTGGCCAATGCACGCACACGCCCGATATAGGCCTGCCGTTCGGTCACCGAAATCACGCCGCGCGCATCCAGCAGGTTGAAGATATGGCTGGCCTTGATGCACTGATCATAGGCGGGATGCGCCATGATGATGCGTTTGCCAGTCTTCGGGTCGATCTCGTCCTGCGCCAGAAGGGCCGCGCATTCCGCCTCGGCCTCTTCGAAATGACGCAGCAACACCTCGGTATTGGCGGTGTCGAAATTATAGCGCGCATACTCTTCTTCGGTTTGGCGGAAGATGTCGCCATACCTCAGCGCGATAGGCGCGTCGGGATCGTTGAACGGCATGTCCATCACGTGATCAATGCCCAGAACATACATCGCCAGCCGCTCAAGCCCATAGGTCAGCTCACCCGACACCGGATGGCAGTCATGCCCGCCAACCTGTTGGAAATACGTGAACTGCGACACTTCCATCCCGTCGCACCACACTTCCCATCCCAGACCCCAGGCCCCCAGGGTCGGGCTTTCCCAGTCATCCTCGACAAAGCGGATGTCATGCAGCGCCATGTCGATCCCGATCGCCTCAAGCGATCCCAGATACAGCTCTTGCAGATCCGGCGGGCTGGGTTTGATCAGCACCTGGTATTGATAGTAATGCTGCAACCTGTTGGGGTTCTCGCCATACCGCCCGTCCGTCGGGCGTCGTGACGGCTGCACATAGGCCGCCGCCCAGGGCTTTTGCCCAAGGGAGCGCAGCGTGGTCGCCGGGTGGAACGTGCCCGCGCCGACTTCGAGGTCATAGGGTTGCAGCACCGCGCAGCCCTTTGACGCCCAGTACATCTGAAGACGCAGGATGATTTCCTGAAACGAACGTGGAGCGGTGTCTTTGACAATCATGAGACAGCTTTCGGCTGTGAAACGGACGCAAGCGCGCCCTCGTTATCCCCCCACATGGCCGGGGTCAACGGGGCGTAGCTGTTGTGCGCGCGCGACAGCAGCATCGCCACGTCCCGGCTCGCGGGAAAGAGCATGGCTATTCCCGATCCTTCCTGATTAAACTGCTCAAAACAGCTTAAACACAAGGGTTCACCGGGTAAATGAAGGCCATTCTGACAGTCGTTTTATTCGCTCTCCTCGCATTCACACGCCCCGCCATGGCACAGCAAGAGGTGGTCTGGGTCCAGATCGAAGCCCAGCCCAGCCTGAATGAGGCGCAGGGCGCTGCGCGGCGCTATGCGGGTTCCTTGCCGGACGTGGCCGGGTTTTCCCTTGGAAACGGCTGGTATGGCGTGGTGATCGGCCCCTATACGCGTGGCGATGCCGAGCGCGTTCTGCAGGCCTATCGCGCTGACGGCGATATCCCCCGGGACAGCTTTATTCAGCTGACCTCGCGTCTGGGCCAGCAATTCTGGCCGGTCGGCGCGGATGTGCTGGGCCGTGGCCCGGTCTCTCCGGCGCTGGGTCAGTCCGACAGCCAGACCGCCCAGATCCAGCAGCCCACGCTCCAGCAGGTTCAGCCAGCGGACGAAACCCCCGAACAGGCCCGCCGCAGCGAGGCCGAACTGACCCGCGCCCAGCGCGAGGCGCTGCAGATCGCATTGCAATGGGCGGGCTTTTACAACGCCGCCATCGACGGAGCCTTCGGGCGCGGCACCCGCAGTTCCATGGCCGCCTGGCAGGCCGACAAGGGGTTCGAAACGACCGGCATCCTGACCTCGGCGCAACGCGCGCAGTTGCTGGATGACTACAATGCCCCGCTTACCAGCGTCGGCATGGCGATGGTGCGCGATGATGAGGCCGGGATTGAACTTCTCCTGCCCATGGGCGAGCTGACATTCGAGACATACGAGCCGCCCTTTGCCCATTACGCCAGCGCGGGTGATCTTGGCCTGCGCGCCCTGCTGATCAGCCAGCCCGGCGACCAGACCACGCTGTTTGGCCTTTACGAGATCATGCAGACGCTGGAAATCGTGCCGCTGAACGGTCCGCGCGAACGCGGCAGCGACAGCTTCACGCTGGAAGGGCGCAACTCGGACATCGTGTCCTATACCGAAGCCACACTCGAAGATGGTCAGATCAAGGGCTTTACGCTGATCTGGCCCGCAAATGATGAGCCCCGCCGCCAGCGCGTGCTGAACGAGATCAGGGCCAGCTTTACACGGGTGCCCGGCGTGCTCGATCCCGGAAGCGGGGCCGGAACGGCGCAAAGCGTCGATCTGATCTCGGGGCTCGAGATCCGCAAACCGCGCCTCTCGCGTTCGGGCTTCTTCATCGACACCACAGGCACCGTGGTGACCACCTCGGAAGTTGTCCGGGAGTGTGGCCGCATCACCCTAGAGGAGGATGTGAGCGCCGAGGTCATCTTCGAGGACCGCGCCCTTGGCGTGGCGATCCTGCGACCCATGTCAGCCCTCGCACCGATGTCGATTGCCCGGTTCCGCGCCTCGGAACCGCGCCTGCAATCCGAAGTGGCCGTGGCCGGTTATTCCTATGGCGGTGTTCTGGGTGCGCCTTCGCTGACCTTTGGGACGCTGTCGGATATCAAGGGTCTGCGCGGTGAAACCGAACTCAAGCGGCTGGCGCTTGCCGCCCTGCCCGGAGATGCCGGAGGCCCGGTCGTGGACAGCGCCGGCACGGTGATCGGCATGCTTTTGCCGCGCCCGACCTCGGGTCAGCAATTGCCGCTGGATGTGAGCTTTGCGGCCAACACGGTCTCGATCGGCAATGTTCTGGCCGAGGCCGGCCTGTCGATCGACCGCGAAGACAATGACGGCTCGATCACGCCGACCGAGTTGACCCGCGTGGCCAGCAGCATGACCGTTCTGGTCAGCTGCTGGGACTGATTGGGCGCGTCACAGGGCAATATCCGTGCGCAGGTGAATGAGCGTGGGACCATCCGCGCTCAGCGCCGCGACCACCGCACGCTGTAACGCCTCCAGATCACCGGGCGCTTCGGCCCCCGCCCCGTAAGCCCGTGCCAGCGCGACAAAATCGGGATTGCGCGCGACCACCGCATTGGGCGCGATCTGGGCGCACACCATGCTTGCCTCGATCTCGCCCAGCTTGCCGTTGTCCCAGACCAGGATCGGCAGGGGCAATCCCAGCTCGACCGCCACGGCCAGTTCCTGCGACGTGTACTGAAACCCGTAATCCCCCGCGATGCACAGCGTCGGCTTGCCGGGCCGCCCCACCGCACCGCCAATGGCCGCAGGCAGGGCATAGCCCAGCGTGCCAAAGCCCGTGGGGTGATGCCAGTGACCCGGGCACGCCATGTCCCAGAGTTCCTTGGCAGCATAGGCAAAGGTGGTCATGTCCGAATAGATCATCGTGTCATCGGGCAGAACCGCCCGAAGCGCGGCACAGATGGGCGCGATACCGGGGCGCTCGGCGTCGATCTCGGCCACCCAGCGCGCCCGCGCCGCGCGCACCCTGGCGCTGTCCCAGCG
>NZ_JBASXK010000111.1:0-1578 GCF_049276915.1 Aestuariivita sp.
CATCGACCTCTTTCGCGGCACAGTCCTGCCATTCAGCTTCCAGACAATCACCGCCAGACCATACTCGTGACGCCGACTGGCTGTGGCCCGGCTGATCCCGTGGTGCCAGGTGATCCCCTTCCAAGCCTTGCGATTGGCCCGCGCCCAGAGGATCTGGCCAATGTCCTTGTCCAGCCACCGCAGCCACAGCAGCGCCTCATCCGCTTCTGTGATCATCCGCGGCGAGGGCAGCGGCCGTTTCATCCGTGGCTCCTGGCCCACCTGATCAGCGAAGGTTGAGACGTAGTCAGGCCAGGCGCTGACATAGCCTTGTGGGCGGACCGCCGGCATGGAGCGCATCACGTCCGCCGCCAGCTCCAGACGATCGGCTACACGCGCACGGGTCCAGTCATCAACCATGGCGCACCTCCCTGCCCTGCGGGCGTTTGCCGTAGAGTTTTGCGCCGAGCTGTTCGACCAGTGCGCGCTCCGGCCATGTCAGACGATCGTCATCAACGCTGACGGCCAACACGCCTTGTTCGTGCCAGCCATCGCGCTTGACCTGCTCGGGGTTGCGGCGGTGGCCGCCGTAGCCCCTTGGGGTGAACCGCATGCCGCTCATGATGCACCTCCCCCTGCGACACGGCGTTTTGTGGGGAGTAAATCGACGGCTGTACCGTTGGGCACCCCTCGCCCATCAAAATCCGAGGCGTCGATTTGCACCTGAGTTTTATCAGGTGTCGTCAACGCGGAGACACGATTGCGGCGCATCAGGTCGGCCCTCTGTGCACGCGCCTCAGCACTCAATGGTGACAGCCACGGATTCTTACCCATCCGAAACGGCCAGCTCGCGCAGTCGACCGCCGTACAGAGCCGCACCTCTTGCGCGGACTCATTGCAGCAATCGAGGCATTTGAGCCGCAAGGCCCGCAGCGGCGACACACGGGCATGGCCCAACTGTTCCAACTCATCCGTGCGCATGCAGCGCGGATCGCGGCCGACATCATCACCGCCGCGCTGTTCCAGACCAATTTGACGATGGAGGTTCATGCGACACCCCCATTCGTCTCACGCAACCGTTCAAGTCGATGCCGCTCCAGATCCCGTTTGAGATCAATCTGGCTTTGACCCGTTTCACGATCGATGTGGCTGCCATCGCCATGGCGAGCCTTTGCGATCAACGCATTTGCGATTTTGCCTTGCACTTCGAGCATGGCGTATCGCTACTACGTGTCGATGGACCTTCTTAAGAACCGCGAAACGCCTGAGGACGGCATCCCGCGGCGTTTGCCGGCCGACACCGCTGAGGCAGCCGTCATCACGGAAATCCGGCGCATTTTGCGCACACCGGAAACTACGGCGCAGGTCATTGCCGCATTGGACCACGAAGACATTCCTGAGGCGGATGCCATAGCGGCCCTGCAGCAGTTTCCCAAGCTTTGGGATCAGCTCTTTCCGGGCGAGCAGGCCCGCATCATCCAGCTACTGGTCCGGCGCGTCACCGTGACTGCTGAGGGTCTTGTCATCGACCTGCGCACTGACGGTATTGCAGGCGTCATGCGGGACATGATGACCCCGCGCAAGCTTGAGGCCGCGGAA
>NZ_JBASXK010000112.1:0-7842 GCF_049276915.1 Aestuariivita sp.
ATCGATGATGCCTTCCGCGTTGGCGAATATGTCGACATCGACGGCACCATGGGAGCGGTCGAAAAAATCTCGATCCGGTCGATGCAATTGCGCCATCACCGTGGCGCGGTGCACACGATCCCATATGGCGAGATTCCCAAGCTGACGAACTTTTCGCGTGACTGGGTCATCATGAAGCTGAAATTCACAGTTCCGTTCGACACCGATCCCAACAAGATCAAGAAGATCTTCAAGCGCATCGGTGCCGAAATGATGGAAGATCCGCTTTACAAGGATGATTTCCTGCAGCCCTTCAAAAGCCAGGGTGTGTTCGATATCGACGATGTCGGCATGGTGATCCGGGGCAAGTTCATGACCAAACCGGGCAAGCAGTTCATGATCCGCAAGGAAATCTTCAACAAGGTCAAAGCCTATTTCGAAGAGGCCGGCATCGAGTTCGCCCGCCGCGAAGTGCGCGTGGCTCTGCCCGGCCATGATGCCGAACATGAGCTGAGCGAGGTCGATAAGGCGACTATCGCCGCCGCCGCGGCTCAGAACGAGCAGCCCAACCCGGCATGAGGCCCAGCCATGCAAAAGGGGCCGCGCCAGTCTGCGCAGCCCCTTTTCTCAGGCCATTTTTTTCGTCATGCCATGCCCGCCTGGCCAATAACCATGTCGGTCCGACAGATTGATGTCCCGGCTCAGCCCATGTCCGCCTTGGCTCGGGCGCGCAGACGCTCTTCGATGCCGTCGCGCGACAGCGCGGATTTCGGCCCACCCTTGAGGCGGTTCTTTTCCGTGACCCGCGCGCTGATATAGGCGAAGGCCGCAACAAATCCCAAAGTTCCGAAAGTCAGTATTCCAAGTCCGAAGTCCATGGTCGTCTCCTTTCTGATACCATGAAAGGGATACGCAGGATACATCATTTGGATCACGACAGTTTCTGAAAAAATGCAATTCTTTCATAAGCATACAAAGGTATGCCAAAAATGCGCATTCAGATCATGCGATTAGCGCGATCACCCCGAGCCAGAAAATCGCAATGCCGATCAGGCCGAATTGCGCCGCAAAAAAGCTCACCAGTGCCAGCAATGTCAGCGCCCCGAGGGTAAAAGCCACCTGAAGACGATATGGCAGATCGGCAATCTGAGCTGCCACCTCATTGCTGTCACGCCCTGGCCACAGCCCACCCAACAGAGCCGAAGCCACATCCCTGCATCGGATCGCAACGGACCGGGTCAGCGAAGATGTTGCCATGGTCACACCTCGAAAATGGCTACGTTGGCTATAGGTTTGCGTACAAATGTATACCTAACATATATGTTTGACCGAGTCCACGGCATTTGTCCCCCTTTCCCCCGCGCGGCGAAGCGGATAAAGACAGCCGCATCTGCCACAGGGGATGTTTGAGAGATGCAGGAACCGGCGATTACATCAGATCTGATTTCCGCCCACGGGCTGAGCCGCGATGAATATGATCTGATCCTGCAGATCATCGGTCGTGAACCCAGCTTCACGGAACTCGGCATCTTCTCGGCAATGTGGAACGAGCATTGTTCCTATAAATCATCCAAGAAGTGGCTTCGCACCCTGCCCACCACCGGGCCTCAGGTCATCTGTGGCCCCGGCGAAAATGCCGGCGTGGTCGATATCGGTGACGGACAGGCAGTGGTGTTCAAGATGGAAAGCCACAACCACCCATCCTACATCGAACCGTTCCAGGGTGCAGCCACCGGCGTCGGCGGCATTCTGCGCGATGTCTTTACCATGGGCGCGCGTCCCGTGGCCTCGATGAACGCCCTGTCCTTTGGAGAGCCATCCCATCCCAAGACCCGGCAACTGGTCAATGGCGTGGTCGAGGGCATCGGTTCATATGGGAACTGCTTTGGTGTGCCCTGTGCAGGTGGAGAAGTGCGCTTTGATCCGGCCTACAATGGCAACTGCCTTGTGAATGCATTTGCCGCCGGATTGGCGGATGCCGACAAGATCTTTTACTCAGCCGCCTCGGGCGTCGGCATGCCGGTGGTTTATCTTGGCGCAAAGACCGGTCGCGACGGTGTGGGTGGGGCTACCATGGCATCGGCCGAATTTGACGACACGATCGAGGAAAAGCGCCCCACGGTTCAGGTCGGTGACCCATTCACCGAAAAACGCCTGATGGAGGCCACGCTGGAGCTGATGCAGACCGGTGCCGTGATCTCGATTCAGGATATGGGCGCAGCCGGGCTGACCTGTTCTGCGGTGGAAATGGGTGACAAGGGCGATCTGGGTGTGCGCCTCGATCTCGAAAAAGTGCCGGTGCGCGAAGAGGCCATGACAGCCTATGAAATGATGCTGTCGGAAAGCCAGGAGCGCATGCTCATGGTGCTGCGCCCGGAAAAGGAAGCCGAGGCCAAGGCCGTGTTTGACAAATGGGACCTCGATTTCGCAATCGTTGGCGAGACAATCGCAGAAGACCGTTTCCTCATCATGCTGAATGGCGAGATCAAAGCCGACCTGCCGCTCAAGGCGCTGTCGGGCAATGCCCCGGAATATGATCGCCCCTGGGAGGAAACGCCAGCTGCGGAGCCGCTTGGCGATGTGCCGCACATTGACCCGATCGATGCGCTCAAAGGCTTGATCGGCTCGCCCAATTATGCTGCCAAGCAATGGGTCTATGAGCAATATGACACCATGGTCATGGGCGACAGTGCCCGCACACCGGGCCTTGGTGCCGGGATCATCCGCGTGCATGGCACCCAAAAGGCGCTGGCCTTCACCTCGGATGTGACCCCCCGCTACGTCAAAGCCAACCCCATAGAGGGCGGCAAACAGGCCGTTGCCGAAGCCTATCGCAACCTGACCGCGGTCGGAGCCCGCCCGCTTGCCAGCACGGATAACCTGAATTTCGGCAATCCCGAGAAGCCTGCGATCATGGGCCAGTTCGTCGGTGCGATCAAAGGTATCGGTGAAGCCTGCGCTGCCCTGGACATGCCGATCGTGTCAGGGAATGTCTCGCTTTACAATGAAACCGACG
Source organism: Aestuariivita sp. (assembly GCF_049276915.1). Lineage (NCBI taxonomy): Bacteria > Pseudomonadati > Pseudomonadota > Alphaproteobacteria > Rhodobacterales > Paracoccaceae > Aestuariivita > Aestuariivita sp. Next base: position 2,996 of record NZ_JBASXK010000112.1, read on the forward strand.
GCCAGGCGATCCTGCCCACACCGACCATTGGAGCCGTGGGCCTTCTGGAAAGCACGGACGAGATCATCGGCAGTGACGTGCGTGAGGGTCACGTGATCCTTGTAGTCGGCGACACCATGGGCCATCTGGGCCAGTCTGCCCTTCTGGCCGAGGTTCTGGGACGGCGCGATGGCGATGCCCCCCCGGTCGATCTGGACGCCGAAAGACGCAACGGTGAATTCATCCGTGCCAATCGCGACCTGATCAAGGCCTGCACTGATCTGGCTGATGGCGGTCTTGCATTGGCCGCTTTCGAGATGGGCGAGGCCGCAGGCGTCGGGGTGAGCCTTGATGCCGAAGACATGCCAACGCTTTTTGGTGAAGATCAGGCGCGCTATCTTATCGCGTGCAACTTTGATCAGGCCGAAGCGCTCATGGTGCGTGCCGGCAATGCCGGTGTGCCGGTTTCCAGCGTGGGACGCTTTACTGGGTCAACCGTGCGATTTGGATCCTCCGAGGCCCCGCTGTCTGATTTGTCCCACCTCTATCGCACCGCCTTTGCCGCCATGGTGGCCTGACGCTCTCTTGCACAGAACCTACAGTGGGATTACATCTTTGGAAAAGACCAAGCCCGGAGCCCGCTCATGCCGATGCACGCCCACCAGATAGAAGACTTGTTGCGCGAATCCTTTCCCAAGGCACAGATCACCGTGAATGGTGATGATGGCGTTCATATGTCCGCCATGGTCATTGACGAAAGCTTTCGAGGAAAGAATCGTGTCCAGCAACAACGCGCCGTATATGCCGCCCTCAAGGGCAAGATGGACGGGGCCAACGGAGAGCTTCACGCGCTGGCGCTGACCACAAAGGCACCAGATTGATCGAATGGATATCGTGGCCATAATCCTGCTGTCTCTGGCGATCGTTCTGGTATCGGTCATCAGCGGAGCAATGGCACTTAAACGCACACGCGGCACCGAACGCGGCAGCCTGCCCGGCAAGGGCGACCACGTGATCGAAGCCAATTACAGCTCGGGTGCGGGTGGAGGTGGGCACAGCACCACCTACAAAATCCCCCGCGATCCGCAGGAATACGCAAAAAGATTCGTCCCAAGGGAGAAACGGAAATGACTGACGCAGCGACCAGGATTCAGGAAACCAACAGCGCAAATGATGTGGTTCTTTACATGAAAGGGACCAAATCAATGCCCCAATGCGGCTTTTCCAGCCGGGTGGCGGGTGTGCTGAATTACATGGGTGTGGAATTCGCTGATGTGAACGTGCTGACGGATGAAGAATTGCGTCAGGGCATCAAGGATTTCTCGGATTGGCCGACCATTCCCCAGCTTTACGTCAAAGGCGAATTCGTTGGCGGATGTGACATCATCACCGAAATGACGATGTCGGGCGAACTGGATCAGTTGTTTGAAGAAAACGGCGTGGCCTATGACAAGGAGGCCGCCAACAAGATCCGCGAAGCCAACGCCTGATTTTTCCTATACAGACTGAAAGCGGCCAGCCTTTGAAAAAGGGGCTGGCCGTGTTCATTGGGGGCTCTGCCCCCGTCCTTTCAGGACTCCCCCGCCGGTATTTTCGGCAAGAAGAATGGAGGGGCGGTCTTTAACTTCCTGCCGCTTTTTCTTCGACAGAGGCCGCAAGCGCCTCGGCGCGGGCGGCAAGTTCGGCAAGCGTGTCGGTGACAGATTGCGGAACCACGGGAACTTCGATGCGCTCGGGTGCCGGGGCCGGTGCGGATTTCAGGTTGTCGATCTCGGCGTCGCGCTCGGCGAGCTTGCCTTCGATGACTTTGATCTTGTCTTCGACCGCGGCGGTCTTGTCGGCCAGCAACAGGCCCGCCATCAGCAGCATGCGCGCTTCGGGCATGCGCCCGATCTGATCCGACAGCACCTGGGCTTCGTCATCCAGCATCTTGGCTGCGGATTGCAGAAACTGCTCCTCGCCCTCCTGACAGGCCACCTGAAACGAACGTCCGCCGATATGAATGGTCACTTCGGGCATTATGTGTCCTCCCCTGCCGGCAGATCGCGGGCATTGTCCAGAAGCGGCAAGAGTTGATCCATGATTGCGCTGGCCTCGGCCATATCCGTGGCGCGGGTTGCGCGCAGGCTTTCGAGTTCGGCCAGCATGGCGCTATTGATCAGATGGGGTTCACCCACACCGGCCTCATTTGCCTCACGCAGGGCTGCATTGCTGGCGCGCAGCTGATCATTGGCCTTGCGCAGGCGCTGGAGTTCGCTGTCGAGAGCCGCAAGCCGGTCAGGGCCTGCGCTGTCAGCGGCAGGTTTGGCTGCCTCAAGCTCGGCGGCATGTGCCGCCTTGAGCTTCTTGATGCGCTCTTCGAGCTGTGCCGTGACAATCTTTTCCTCGTCCAGCGCAGTGCGCAGCGCGTCAAGTTCACTGCTATCCACGGCGACCGGCTGACTGGAGAGCGCCTCGACGCCCTGTCCTATCCGGTCCATTGCCGTCATGATACGGCTCTGCAACTCTTCTATGTCACTCATGCCCTGTCCCTATGCCCCGGTTGTCCTGTTGATCGGATCTCTGCGCGTCCCCTGGTCGAATCACGGCACGCATAGCACGAACCATAGTCTACCCAATGACGGAGGAAAATGCGCGCCCCTTTGCTTTCAATGACTTGAACGGCTGGCTTCATCCTGAGGCTCTGGCGGCGCTTGATCTTTGGCCCCCGGCTGATATTGAGCGCCCAATGCCTGCCATCACCCAAAGGAAGACAAGCCCGTGGATCTGACCGCCCTGCGCACCGCACACCCCGATCATTGGTTCAAAGCCACCGCCATCCGCGCTCTGACGCTGGATGCGGTCGCAGCCGCGAATTCCGGCCATTCCGGCATGCCGATGGGCATGGCCGATGTCGCAACGGTGCTCTACGAACACCATCTGAAATTCGACGCTTCGGCACCGCATTGGCCAGATCGCGACCGGTTCATTCTGTCGGCCGGCCATGGCTCGATGCTGCTTTACTCGCTGCTGCATCTGACCGGCTATGCGGATATGACGCTTCAGCAGTTGAAGGACTTTCGTCAATGGGGTGCGCGTACGGCCGGGCACCCGGAATATGGCCACGCCTCTGGAATTGAGACGACCACTGGCCCTCTGGGCCAGGGCATTGCCAATGCCGTGGGATTTGCCATGGCTGAAGAGATGCAGCGCGCCCATTACGGCAAGAAGATCGTCGATCATTACACCTATGTGATCGCAGGCGACGGCTGCCTGATGGAGGGTGTGAGCCAGGAAGCCATCGGCCTTGCAGGACGTCAGGAACTCTCGCGGCTGATTGTCTTCTGGGACAACAACAACATCACGATCGACGGGACTGTGGATATTGCAGATCGCACCGATCAGGTCGCCCGCTTCCGCGCCTCGGGATGGGATGTTCAGGAGATCGACGGGCACGACCCCGTGGCCATCGACGCGGCCATAACGGCGGCAAAGAAAACCGCGCAACCCAGCATGATCGCCTGCAAGACCCATATCGCCCTGGGCCACGCGGCGCAGGATACCGCAAAAGGCCACGGCGCGTTGACCGATCCGGCACAGTTGCTGGAGGCCAAGGCAGCCTATGGCTGGACATGGTGGCCATTTGAAATCCCTGGCGATGTCAAATCACAATGGGAAGCCATCGGAAGCCGCGGCACGACAGCCCGCGCAGACTGGGAGGCGCGCTTCGCGGCACTCTCGGCCAACCGGCAAGCCCAGTTCACGCGCATCTATAACCGCGACGTCCCAAAGCGGCTTTCAGCGACAATCCGTGCGCTGAAAAAACAGATGAGCGAAACAGCTCCCAAACTGGCCACCCGCACAAGTTCGGAAAACGTACTGGAAGTGGTCAATCCGATCATGCCCGAAACCGTTGGCGGATCGGCGGACCTGACCGGATCCAATAACACCAGGACCGCAGATCTGGGCATCTTCAGCCCAGAGAACCGCAAGGGACGCTATGTCCACTACGGCATCCGTGAACACGGGATGGCGGCAGCCATGAATGGCATGGCCCTGCATGGTGGAGTGCGTCCTTATGGCGGAACCTTCATGTGTTTCACGGACTATGCCCGCCCATCCATGCGGCTGGCGGCCCTGATGAAGATCCCCACGGTGTTCGTGATGACCCATGACAGCATTGGTCTGGGTGAAGACGGGCCGACGCACCAGCCGGTCGAACATCTGGCCATGCTGCGCGCGACGCCCAACATGTATGTGTTCCGCCCGGCAGATTCGATTGAAACCGCCGAGGCATGGGAATTGGCGCTGACGGCCAAGGAAACGCCTTCGGTGTTGTCTCTTACCCGTCAGGGCGTGCCCACAGTACGCACAGATCACAAATCCAAGAACCTGACCGCGCAAGGGGGCTATGTACTCAAGGACGCCCATGCCAAGCGTCAGGCGATCCTTTTGGCCACCGGCTCGGAAGTCTCGATTGCCATGACGGCGCGCGATATGCTTGAGGCCGAAGGCATAGGCACCCGCGTTGTCTCGATGCCCTGCTGGGAGCTCTTTGAGGAACAGGACGAAGCCTATCGCAAACGCGTGCTGCCCGGTGGCCCCGTGCGCGTCGCAATCGAGGCCGGTATCCGCTTTGGCTGGGATCGCTGGCTTTTTGGAGAGCGCGGGCGTCGCGAAAAATCCGGCTTCATCGGTATGCATGACTTTGGAGCCTCGGCTCCGGCAGACGTGCTCTATAAGGAATTCGGGATTACCCCTGAAGCCACGGTGGCCAAAGTCAAAACACTGTTGGGCCTGTAACCAGAGCGAGCACTTGGGTATTTGCAACCAGAAAGACATGACAGCATGAAAAACTGCTTCTTTCTGGTCCAAAATACCCCGGGGAG